>CADBMY010000083.1 GCA_902795905.1 uncultured Erysipelotrichaceae bacterium | reverse complement strand
ATACCCGCGGATGTTTGTTTATTCTGTCTGTCTGCCCGGATACATCGGGTCATGTTTGTAGGTCTTCTGATATTCCTTCGGGGATATGTTATATTCCTTGCGGAAGGCACGGTAGAACGAAGAGTAGTCCTGGAACCCGTATTCGGTACAGATCCGGCTGACAGGCTTACCGGTCTTGATCTCATCGGCACATCTCTGCAGGCGTTTCTTGAGAATGTACTGGTGTACGGAGATACCGGTGCGTTCCTTGAATTCGTGGGCTGCATAATACTTGGAAATGTAGAACTGTTCACCCAGTGTCTCCAGGGACAGATCTTCCTCCAGGTGCTGATCGATATACTCGATCATGGCCTGTATGGTATCGGTATCTTTCTCTCTGTTCAGGGGATGATCCTGTTCATGGACCAGTCTGCTTAATGTCATCAGCAGGTCACAGATCACAATGTCGGTAAAGGCATCATGACCGTATCTGTCAGCCTTGTCTTCTTCGATCAGACGCAGGATCTTGGACTGGATGGAGGTATACTCATAATCACTGAAATGATGGATATACCGGCCTGCTTCGGCCTGCTCAGCAATGTAGGCAAGGGATGGCATCTTCTCTCTTAACTGACGGAAGTAGGATGCAGAGATCCAGAAGACATACCGGCAGTAGGAACGCTCATCATTCTCTGTGACAGCGCGGTGTGTCGTCCCAGGCGGGATCACTGCTGTACTGCGGTTGTCTAACCGTATACGCTTGCCCCTGATCTCCATCTCGATCTTTCCCGATACCGGGAAGTAGAACTCATAGTAATCATGTTTATGCGGGGATACACTCTGAAAATGCGTATCACTGTAGTAATAGATCTCATAGTTATCCCTGGTCATGTTCTGACTCTGATTAAATTCAGAACGATACTGTTTCTTCATGTCTTAACTATACCACTGTTTTTGCAATGTTTATCTCAATTTGCACAATATGATGAAGTACCAAAATATATGACAATATAAATGAGCTAACAAATAGGAAAGGATGGTACAACCTATGGAAATGACATTACGCTGGTATGGATCCAAGCATGACACCGTAACACTTGAACAGATCAGACAGATCCCGGGTGTTACAGGCGTCATCACGATGCTGTATGACAAGCAGCCCGGTGATCTCTGGACAAGAGAAGAGATCCGCGCATTAAAAGAGGAAGTAGAAGCAGCCGGATTGCACATCTCCGGTATTGAATCCGTCAATGTTTCCGATGCGATCAAGACAGGCTCCGCAGACAGAGACAAGGATATCGCGACATATATCGAATGTCTCAGAAACCTCGGTGAAGAGGGTATTCACCTGGTCTGCTATAATTTCATGCCTGTATTTGACTGGACAAGAACAGAACTGGCCAGAAAGAGAGCAGACGGTTCTACGGTACTTGCGTATACCCAGGAAGCAGTTGATAGTATCAACCCCGAACAGATGTTTGACAGCATCGCCGGTGATATGAACGGTACGGTCATGCCGGGCTGGGAACCGGAGCGTATGGCCAAGGTCAAGGAACTCTTCGAGATGTACAAGGATATCGACAACGAGAAGCTGTTTGCCAATCTTGTCTACTTCCTGAAGGCCATCATGCCTGTATGCAACGAGTATGATATCAAGATGGCGATCCATCCCGATGATCCCGCATGGTCGGTATTCGGACTTCCCCGTATCATCATCAACAAGGAGAATATCCTGCGTCTGATGAGTGCGGTAGATGATGTACATAACGGTGTTACTTTCTGTTCAGGTTCCTACGGTACCAATCTGAAGAATGATCTTCCGGATATGATCCGTTCCCTGAAGGGAAGAATTCACTTCGCACATGTCAGAAACCTGAAGTTCCACTCTCCGACAAACTTCGAAGAGGCTGCGCATCTGTCTTCCGACGGTACCTTTGACATGTATGAGATCGTCAAGGCACTGTACGATATCGGCTTTGACGGACCGATCAGACCTGACCACGGCAGAATGATCTGGGGCGAAGTCGCGATGCCCGGCTACGGACTCTATGACAGAGCACTTGGTGCAGCATACATCAACGGACTCTGGGAAGCTATCGATAAAGCAAGCACAAGGGGGATATAATCATGGAAAAGAATGTACTGAATACAGATCTCACAGGTAAGGTAGCAGTTGTTACAGGAGCAGGCGGTGTTCTCTGCTCAGCCTTTGCGAAGGTACTCGCAAGAGCAGGTGCCAAGGTAGCCCTGCTTGACAGAAACTACGATAATGCGAACAAGTTTGCGGAAGAGATCAACGCCGAGGGCGGCTGTGCCAAGGCCTACGCATGCGATGTCCTGGACAAGGATACATGTTATGCAGTAGCGGATGAAGTGCTGAAGGATCTTGGACCCTGCGACATCCTGCTCAACGGTGCCGGCGGAAACAATCCCCGTGCTACCACAGACAAGGAATACTATGAAGCAGGTGATATCGAAGCTGATACCAAGAGCTTCTTCGATCTCGACAAGTCCGGTGTAGAATTTGTCTTCAACCTGAACTTCATCGGTACGCTGATTCCTACGCAGGCTTTTGCCAGACAGATGGTCGGCCGTAACGGATGCAACATCCTGAACATTTCTTCGATGAATGCTTATACACCGTTAACGAAGATCCCGGCATACTCCGGTGCCAAGGCAGCTGTAAGCAACTTCACACAGTGGCTGGCTGTACACTTCTCCAAGGTAGGTATCCGTGTCAACGCAATCGCACCCGGCTTCTTCTCCACGAAGCAGAATGCGGCATTACTGTGGAACGCAGACGGCACACCGACAGCCCGTACAGGCAAGATCCTTGCGGCAACACCGATGGGCAGATTCGGCGACAGTGAAAAAGAACTTGCCGGCGCTGTACTGTTCCTGCTGAACAACGAAGCCGCAAGCTTCATCACCGGTGTAACACTCCCGATCGACGGCGGTTTCTCCGCTTACTCCGGTGTATAACACACAGAGATAACGGTATTAAACAAGGGGCTCTTAGAGCCCCTTTACTGTATCTGTAAGGTCGATCATGTACAGATCCATACTGCCTGCCTGTGCTGTACATACCGCACAGTGATATCCCGGTACGATGTCAGGTTCATGGAAGAAGTACGTCTCCGGTGTGATCTCCTGGATGATCCTGACATCATCCCCCGTAAGATCGATTCGGAAGGAATTCATCGGCTGTACAAGCCCTCTGCCAAGGATCTTGGTAAAGCTCTCCTTCAGCGTCCAGTACCGGAAGAATACTTCTGTTTCT
>CADBMY010000082.1 GCA_902795905.1 uncultured Erysipelotrichaceae bacterium | reverse complement strand
TGGTCAGCCATGTGCATGGCCAATGTCCGTGACAGTATCATGATCGATACCGTGGAGATCGACCTGGATATGGCAGAAGCTGCTGTACATAATATCCGTGAGAACGGTATGCAGGACAGGATCAGGGTACATCATATCGATGCCCTGTGGTATGATACAGCCACTGTCTATGATCTGATCTTTGTGGATGCTGCCAAGGCACAGTATGAGAACTATACAGAACACTTTCTGAAGAATACGCATCCCGGTACTGTCTTTGTCTATGATAATCTTTCGTTTCACGGTATTGTCGATGATCCCGCCTTGTCGGATAACCGCAGTACGATTCAGCTTACCCGCAAGATCCGGGAATTCCGCACATGGCTGAGTGAAGATGAACGTTTTGAGACTGAGTGGATGATGGATAAGGGGGATGGCATTGCCTTTGCCAAAGTAAAAGGATAGGTGTTTGCCTATCCTTAGAATCTTCCGCCGCTTCCGTGGGAGAACCCGCCGGAGTTGATCGTTGTGCCGCCGCCGGAATGACCGCCTCCGCTGCCGGTGTTTCTTGGTATCGGGGTTCTGGTCACATTCCTGTACAGGAAGATATCATCATGCCGGTGGATCGTCAGCCCGTTCTCGGGGATATAGCTTGACGCCGTTTTGGCAATTCCCTTTGTCCGGTTGCGTCCCTTCAGTCCGAGACATACAAGCAGTGAAGCTAACGGAGAGCCGACCAGGGTCATTGTCCTGTAGGCTCTTTTCGCTTTTTCACGGCGTATGGCAAGCTCTGCCTCACTGACTCCCGGCACATCGACAGGATCACCCTGACTGGCTCTTTCCAGCATGTATTCGGAGTCGCTGAGGAATCTCTCGGCAGCTCTGTAGAAATCACCGTTGCGCAGTTCATACTCAATGCCGGCTTCGACCTGGTCCTTGGCATAGTCGGTAAAGGCAATATGCGCTTTATTACCGTAGGCTGTTGTCAGATAATACCGTTCATCCATATCTATGGTGAGCAGATATCCGTTCTGTTCACTGCCGTAGCCCATGCCTTCATCCATGTAGCGGTATTCCGCATACTCCTGGATGTCACGGCCGCCCATACCGTTAACGATACGGATATAGAGATCGACACCGTAAGTCTCGCTGATTTCTTCCGCACGCTGTTCGAGCGTATTGATCTCTTCGGCGGTAAACAGGCCGTATTCATCAACGATGTGCTTCGGTGACGCATATACTGTCAGTGTATTCAGAAACAGGAAGGCAACTACGGCCGTTACGATCGTCAGTAATTTTTTCATCTTCAGCCTCCTATCTCAGAAACAGCAGCCAGATCACAGCGATCAGCACAACTGACATCACGATGAAGTACAGGAAGAACTTCATGTAGTCTACCGGCAGATCATCACCGATCATCTTACCGGTCTGACCGTTCATCGCAAACATGTAGTTCTTGCCCCGCCACTGTGTGGTAAGCATCCATATCGGGAAGAACGCATAATTGATCTGGTCATGACGCAGACCGATATTGCGTCTTTCGGGAACCAGTGTCTCATATCCGTGCACGGTGGAGTCGATCGCTGCTGCAGCACTGTTGCGCATGCGTACGTCAGCTCTGTTGGCATTGTCTTCGGCAGAGACATCGTATTTGTCCGCGAGATAACCGGGCATATAGCTCATCTGGAAGGGAACCATGTCTATGTAGTTGAATGGTTCCAGAGCATCCATGAACTCATCCGGCATCTTGCTGGAGGCATCGGCAGGGATATGCTTAAACCTGACATTGCCTGATCTGGTGATCTGGTAATGTTCTGTCGTCGTGATAATGTCGTTGGCAGTGCGTGTGGTATGGACACGTGTGCCGTGGTAGGACATATCCGCTCTTGCCGTCCCATCATAGAGCCAGAACGGTACATAGATACCCTTGATCTCCTGGATATGATTCTCATTGACAAAAGCTGCCGGCAGGAAGGTCTTTCCCTTGTAGAAAGATCTCAGTTTTTTCACTGCCGCATCCTTGTC
>CADBMY010000081.1 GCA_902795905.1 uncultured Erysipelotrichaceae bacterium | reverse complement strand
GCTTCCACGGTCTCCTCACAGCCGAATCTCTCCGCCATGAAGTGTACCAGCTGCAGCACCATCGGCAGCTCTCTCAGTGAGGAGAGATGTTTCGCAGACGGGAACTTGGCGCCGTTTTCATCCCTTGCGGACATCGTACCGTGATTGTAGCTCTTCAGAAACTGATCAACAGTAATGACCGGTTTGTCCATATCCAGTACATGTGTATGGTTGTCATAGAAATTCTCATTGGAAAAATCAAACAGCATTATTTCTTACCTCTGCTTAAATTATACATATATAAACCTATTCTTTTCCTACGGATTCATATACCAGAGAGGAGATTCCGGCAATATCATTGAATACTCTGTCATCGCTGTCACCCTCCGACATGATTACCAGAATATAATCTCCGGCCGGCGCAAAGACGATCGCTGCATCATGCTGGAGACCCTCCAGTTCTCCGGTCTTGTTTGCGCTTTCCACATCCGCAGGCAGTCCGGCCGGGATCTTCCACGTCTTCTCCTGTTTTTCCAAAGCATCCAGAATAAAGTTGGAAGCTTCCATATCCACAAATGTACCCGCATAGATCTCACTTAACGCATAGCCGACATCCCTGGCCGATGTCATGTTTGCGGCATCCTTGTCATAGATATCTCCGGTACTGATCAGTCTTCCTGTATCAACATACCCATGATTGTGCGCAAACGAGGTGACAGCCTGCAGGCCGGTGATCATACTGCCGCCGCCCATGTACCTCTCCAGCCATGTCCAGGCATCATTATCGGATACCGACAGCATCTTTCTTACCTGTTTATCCGTCTCTTCGGTCTCCTTGATCTCACCGCTGCGTACTTTTTCAAAGAAGGTACCTGCCACAAAGATCTTGATCAGACTGGCAGAGATCATCCGCTGATCATGTATACGCAGTTCTTCCCCGCTCCTGATGATCTTGACGTAGACCGACCACTTTCCCGGCAGCTTTGCCAGATGGTCCTTCAGCTGTACTTCCAGCGTTTTGATCCTTGTATTATCCGATGCCGGAAGAGATTCACTGACCTCAGCAACAGGCTCCTGTGCCTGCTGTGTTCTTTCTGTCATCAGTGCCGATATCCCCACCAGCATACTCTGCAGAACAAGCATAAAAACAAACAGGGATTCTGTGATCTGTTTTCTCTGTCTGCTTTTCATGTATTAGATTATAGTTGATTATTCCCGTACACTGCATCATTTTCCTGCAGCAGTAACTCCGTCACTCTGGTTTCACGTTCGATCATGGCCGGATCTGCCCCATGGTGATCACGTGTACGGTTGACCCGGATGAATTCCTCAGCGGACACCAGGACCGCCTCCGGCTCTTCTTCCTGTTCATATGCATCGTACTGTACAGGCAGACCTGTAACTTCTGCCTCGGCCAGATAGTAGTAATTATCCTGAATGAAGAGATCGTACTCTGCGTATTCATCCACACCCCGGGATACCCGGTGTACATTGCCGAAGGGACATACAGAGGCAGTACGGATGATCACTCCGGCTTCTTCCCTTGCCTCACGGACGAGTGTCTCGAGATGTGTTTCCCCGGGTTCTATACCGCCTCCAGGATGCTTGTAACAGTCATACCGGTGGCTGTAGACAGCACACAGCAGATCATCTTTCATGATGATACCCCGGACGGAGGGACGCACAAGCACCTTCACATCCGAGGTATAGTCTTTCATATCCAGTGTAAACAGTGTACGCATACTTACTGATAGTACTCATACCAGCTATCACTGACGACATCATACTCAAAGATATGTGCCATATCATCCGATACCGCGTATGTCTTCTCTCTTGTAAACATACCGTCATGTTCAGTGCCGAAGTATACTTCAAAACACGGATGCCCGGACAGTTCAATACGGTCATGCGGACCTTTATCCATGACCATGCCCTTCTTTAAGAGATCCTCCAGATCCGGGAATTCCTGTACGATCTTCTGTTGGATCAGCTCATCATCCTCCACGGTCCAGAGATAATCCACAATACCAAAGTTGCCCGCAAAGATCTCATGTGCAGAATCGTAGATATCAAACATTGGCATATAGTACACGATGAACGACAGGATCCTGCCCTGACTGTCGGTAATACTGATCTGTACCTCAGGCATCCGGGTACTGCTTCCCGCCCTCAAAAGGATCGGATCTCCGTTCTCACTGCGGTACAGTACTTCCGTAACATTGTTATTCCCGTCGGTCCTGTTTACAGCTACAGTCGCCGCAGGATCTGCCGGAACGATTGCAAAAAGATCTGCCCCATCGTATTCGACTGTCTCAAGGCCCTCCAGCCACGGAAACATCTGTCTGTACTTCTTATCAATACCATCGGAGCCGACATACGCAAAACCGCCGATATAGCCGTTATATGTCATGTCCGAACGCAGACGGTCCAGAGTCACCGTCGGATGCGGGGCTTCCCTCTCGTACCAGTATCCCTTGACATCCTGATACTCATAGAGTTTTGACTGATCATCCGTCATCGCAAAAGAACGTACGGTAACGAACTGACTGCCGTCCTCATAGCCAAAGCTGACACCGTAACACTCCTGATCGTTGGTACCCAG
>CADBMY010000080.1 GCA_902795905.1 uncultured Erysipelotrichaceae bacterium | reverse complement strand
GGGAACGCGTTTATCCGCCGTGATTATGCGGTTTTTACATATTTTGAGAATCACTCTGAAGGACTTTTTATCAGCACTGATTTTCGTTATTTCCATAATTCTTTTGACATCCGGCCAAGTCTTTTCACACTGTTTTTATCCGCACGTTTTCAGCGTCGGTAATATGATAAGATAAGACATATGAAAACAGTAATATCCCCCTCCCACTTACGTGAAACCCTTCTGCACAGGACAGCCGGAGAGAACGGCATCCTGACAGAAGTATCGTTTCTTTCCCTCAGTACCCTTTTGTCTGTCGAAGAAGATGACACAAATACCACGCTGGCATTTGCCTCTCAGCTGCGCAGTGATATTTCCGCATATCCGATCTACGGTGAGATGTTCCGTTATCCGGCATTCATCCGTGAGGTCATCAGATTTGCCAGATCATGTGCCCTGTACGGCATTGACGCTGAACAGCTGCCGGCAGATACAGCTTCCGAAGCTGAACTGAAGCACATGATCACAACCGCTCTCACATTCCCTCTGAAGGAGAAAGAACTCCACGATAACCGTGATGCCTGTATGCAGAAAGCAGCGTCCATGGATATCACTCTCTACCGCGAATTCTGCAGTGATCTTTACCGCCGTAGATTTCAGGAAGAACTGGCTGAACATGCCGAAGTGAAGTCACTTGCCGCAGCAGAAAGCACATATGAACTGCGTCTGGCCCAGGATCCGCGTCTTGAGATCGAGGCCATCGCACAGGATATCATCCGCAGAGACGTCCCCTGTACGGTCGTTCTGGCTTCCTTCAGCACTCAGTATCCGGTCCTGAAACAGATCTTTGCCCGCTACCGCATACCGTTCTATACAACTCTCGCAAAAGAGACACCGCGCTGTACCGGGATCTTCCTGTCGCTTGCCGAACTGGCAGAGAAGAAGACAGCAGGCAAACTGATACAGGCCCTGGAACGGAACGCTTTCGGCATACCCGCTCCGGAGAAGATCCTGCCGTATATTCGTCAGACCTTCACAGACACCGTGATACCGGCTGTGGCATCTCAGCTGACATCCGAACTGTTCCGAAGAGACGCAGGAAAAGCAGCCCGTCTTGAAGAGATGACTGAGGCATACTTTTCTTCCATCGAAGATAAACTGACCGGTATCCTGCAGGCAGATGATCCGTATGCCATCCTGACATCCGCATATGCACTCCTGCAGAAACATCCGTACATGAAAGAACCGGCAGAACTGACTGCCGCCATGGAGATCCGCCGTATTCTGAACGCCGTTCCCGAAACGATCAGTACCGATGATCTGCAGATCATCAGGGACAGGATCAGTCATATCAGAATCGAAGGATCGACCCTGTACAGTGAATTCTGTACGGTGACTGACATGACCCACCCCGTCTTTCCTGCAAAGACAGCGTATATCGCCGGCTGTACTTCCAAGGCTTATCCGGCAGTTCCCGTACAGAAAGGGCTGTTTGATGAGCGCTATGTACGCAGGATCCCCGGCTATCCGTCACTGGAGGAACGCCACAGCATGTATATGACACAGCTGTCCTGGCTTCGTCACTGCGCCGATCATATCGTATACTCGGCTCCGGTCAACGACTACCAGGGCAAGACCCTGCAGACAGCGTTTGATATCCTGCAGTCAGTACCCAGAGATGATAAGGGAAATCCTGTCAGTACACGCTGGAAACCGGATGTATTAAGACCGATGGTCATGCCTGAACATGTGCTCTCACCGGAGACTGCACATGCCCTCTACCGTGATGAAGAAGACAGATATCCTGTCTCTGTTTCACGTATAGAGAACTGGTTCCGCTGCCGGTACAGATACTTCCTTGAGTCCGGTCTCGGTCTGCGTCAGGAAGAGATCAGTCAGCTGGATGCCCGTACCGCCGGAACGATCTCGCACGCCTTCTTTGAGCACAGTATTGAGGATCTGCAGAAGAATTATGAACAGTACACGGAAGAAAGTATACGGGCCTGGCTGACGCCGTTATTTGCGCAGCTGGCTGTACTGGATCCGCACCGGGAACACCTGCTTGGTCTCAGTGCCGAACGTCTGGTAAAGAATATCCGTGATACGCTGGATATCCTGACCGTGATCGAAGCCAACAACATCTATCACCCCGCATATACCGAACTGAAGGCAGACAGCGATATCTTCCCGACTCTGCGTTTTACCGGCAGGATCGACCGTGTTGACGAAGTGAACGGGATGTTCAGAGTCATTGACTACAAGTCCAGTGAAAAAGAACTCAGTGAGAAAAGAGTCAAGGCAGGTCTGCAGCTGCAGCTGCTTACCTACCTGATCCTGGCCGAAGAGAAACTGAAGGAAATACCCTCCGGTGCCTACTACTTCTCGGTCACGCCGGAAAACGTGAATATCCCTGCCGGTTCCTTCGGGGCTTCCGCAGGCTATGCCGAAGCCGAGCCTCTGAATGATGAAACACTGCAGAAAGCACTGGTGAAGGAACATCGATTTATCGGCTGGGCCTTTGCCGAAACCGATAATGAATATACCGATTATGCCCTGTATCATTCCCCGGGAAAGAAACTCTTTGACTATGATCTGGTCAAACAGTGTATCTTTGAGATCTACGCCTATTTCAGTGAACATGCGGATGAGGGCAATATCACTCCCGATCCCGTAAAGGATGCCTGCACATACTGTCCGTACAGGAGTATATGCCGGTATGTATCCGGTGTTTTCAGAGATGCCGAGGCCCTTGTCATGGCTGATGTATCCCTGGCGAAAGGAAAGGAGAAAGACATATGATGCGCATGGATCCTGCCCAGGCGGAAGCTGTACGTGCTCTCGGAAAGAATACGATTGTCTCGGCATCGGCCGGTGCCGGCAAGACACGTGTACTGGTCGAGCGATTGATCAAGCGCATTACCGAAGACGGTATATCACTCGATCAGATCGTTGCCCTGACCTTCACCGATGCGGCTGCCCAGGAGATGAAAAACCGCACAGCCGAAAGACTGAGCCAGTGCCTGCAGAACGCTGCTGATGAAGCCGAAAAACAGCGTCTGCGTGAACAGATCGTCCTGCTCGACAATGCCGATATCGTAACCATCGATTCCTTCTGCCTGAGTATCGTACAGAAGTATTACAACGTGATCGGTCTTGACCCTGCTCTGTGTGAGAATATCCTCGATACCTCATCCGGCATACGTCTGCAGAAGAATGCCTTCCGTGACGCTGTACGCAGTTTTGACTTTGACCGCATGTACCGCTTACTGCAGTACTTCTCCCTGCGCAGTGCAGACTATGATACCCTGTACGGCATTACCGATAAACTGATCCGTCACGCCGACAGCAGTCCCGACCCCGATCAGTGGTTTGCCCGGATCCGGCAGAAATGCACACCGGTGCGTTCCGTCAATGATCTGCCTGAAGATCTGCGCACAGCCTTCTTCGCAAGCCTGCGTATACGTCTTTCGCTGTGCCGGGATGCCCTCGAAGATATGCTCAGGTACGCGGATGATACCGAAAAACTGCAGAAAGGAAAAGACAAACTGACGGC
>CADBMY010000079.1 GCA_902795905.1 uncultured Erysipelotrichaceae bacterium | reverse complement strand
TCGTGTGTCCTGACGGTGATCATGATGATCAGCACCACGATCACGAGGAGATACAGATAACCGAAGACATCCCCTTCCGCAAGCCAGGCAAGGAAACTGCCGGAGCTGCAGGCAAACGTGCTGTATACCGCATACAGCAGACCTGCCGCATACAGGACAAGCAGGACACGGGAAAGCAGGATCTTATTCCTGTCTGACACATGATACAGGAGTGTATTGACCAGAAACAGGAAGAGATCAAGCAGGAATGCTCCGCCCAGGATCATCCACAGCAGTACGGCAGCGACCGCATCGCCGATATCTCCGCCCGAACGTACAAGCCGGAGATATACCGCTGCCAGCAGGATGCCCAGGAAAAGAGCTGTCAGACCATGTATCTTCAGGATCTTCTTCATCGTATCCTCCGTATAAAACAGACAGAGTTACCCCTGTCTGTCTTCATATACAAACCACGTCAGGGCAGAACGGGTGACCATCGGTATCGGTGTACCATGGGCATCTCTGCCTCTTTTCAGTATCTCTGCGGCTTCTTCTCTTGTGACTAACAGAATATCCGCAAAGCGTTCACTGCCCTCGGCCCCGTCATGCGACAGTTCATGATAATCCTGTACATGCAGGTGCACTGCCACAAGTGCCGTACTCTCGTCAGTCATGCCCGGTGAGTTGTAGACCATCGGTGTCAGTACTTCCACGGTATCCGTGTCTTTGACATGCAGGCCGGTCTCCTCGGTGATCTCTCTTACCATGGCGGTAACGATCGGTTCAGATTCCGCATGATCCTTCCTGTCGATCAGACCTGAGGGTATGCTCAGGACATACTCTCCGATCGGATACCGGTATTCATAGAACAGCAGTAAACGAGGTTCTTCCTCACCCTTCTTTACGCTGACAAAGCCGCTCACGGCATCGGGAAGGTCTGTCCTGTGCGCTGCTGCCGAGAGAGCTTCTTTCTTTCGTCTCGACGCATCGTAGTAGTGCAGACCATCCGCGTAACAGAGTTCATATACCCGGATATACGGGGTATCGAGCAGGGTCTTTGTCTCTTCCAGTACGGGCTTGTCTAAGCGTGCTGTGCTTCTTTCTCTTTCGTCCATGTCAGTGCCTTCTTCAGATATTGTCCGGTCCAGGACTTCTCACATTCCGCGACTTCTTCCGGGGTGCCGGTAACGATGACCGTACCGCCGTTATCGCCGCCCTCCGGTCCGAGGTCAATGATCCAGTCTGCCGACTTGATCACATCCAGGTTATGTTCAATGACGATCACGGTATTGCCGGAGTCAACGATCCTCTGCAGCACGGCGATCAGTCTCTTGACATCATCGGTATGCAGACCGGTCGTCGGTTCATCCAGGATATATACGGTCTTGCCGGTAGGCTTCTTCTGCAGTTCACTGGCCAGTTTGACACGCTGGGCTTCACCGCCGGAGAGTGTCGTTGAAGACTGACCAAGCTTGATATAGCTGAGACCGACATCATACAGGGTCTGCAGCTTATTCCGTATACGGGGATTGTTTGCAAACAGCTGTAAGCCTTCTTCGACAGTCATCTCGAGGACATCGTAGATGTTCTTTCCCTTGAACGTACACTGCAGTGTTTCTTCATTGTAGCGCTTGCCGTGACATACTTCGCAGGGTACATAGACATCCGGCAGAAAGTTCATCGAGATCGTACGGATACCGTCACCCTGACAGGCTTCACAGCGTCCGCCCTTGACATTGAACGAGAAGCGTCCCTTGTCATAGCCTCTCATACGGGCTTCCGGGGTTGCCGCAAAGATCTCACGGATATCATCGAAGACACCGGTGTAGGTAGCCGGGTTGGAACGCGGTGTGCGTCCGATCGGGTCCTGATCGATCTGTACAAGCTTGTCAATATTGTCGAGGCCTTTGACCTTCTTATGCTTACCGGGCTTGATGCGTACCCTGCCAAGATTCTGCTGAACAGCTTTCATGAACACTTCATTAACCAGAGTACTCTTACCGCTGCCGGATACTCCCGTGACCAGGATCAGCTTGCCGAGAGGGAACTTCACATCGATATTCTTCAGGTTATTCTCGGCTGCTCCGATCACTTCCGCGTACTTGCCGGAGCCTTTGCGTCTTTCCTTCGGCACTTCGATACGCTCTCTGCCGGAGAGATATCTGCCGGTGACCGAGTTCTCACAGTTCATGATATCCTGCGGCGTACCGTTGGCGATGACCTCACCGCCGTGGATGCCTGCCCCGGGACCGATATCAACGATCCAGTCTGCGCTCATCATCGTCTCTTCGTCATGTTCGACGACGATCAGTGAGTTGCCGAGATCCCGCATACTTTTGAGGGTAGCGATCAGCTTGGCGTTATCACGCTGATGCAGGCCGATACTGGGCTCATCCAGGACATACAGTACTCCTGTCAGTCGGGAACCGATCTGGGTTGCCAGACGTATTCTCTGGGCTTCACCGCCGGATAATGAACCTGCCAGTCTGTCGAGGGTCAGGTATTCAAGACCGACATCCTTCAGGAAGGACAGACGGTTATCGATCTCCTTGATGACCAGCTCGGCAATCGCTGCCTGCGTACTGTTCAGTTCCACATGTCTGACCCAGTCCAGGGCACCGACCACAGACTGCTTTGTGAACTCATGGATATTCTTATCACCGACACGTACACTCAGGGCCTGTTCGTTCAGACGTTTGCCTCCGCACTTGGGACACGGAGATTCCACCATGAAGGACTGGTACCACTCCTTGGACATCGAGCTGGTGGTTTCCACGAATCTTCTCTCGATCAGGCTCTTTACACCTTCGATATAATCATTCCGGGAATACTTATTGCCGCCGGAAGAAGTGATACTGTATTTGATCGGTCTGTCACTGCCGTAGAGGATCGCATGCATCTGCGTCTTTGTCAGCTTGTTTATGGGCTTGTCGAGGTCCACCTTGTAGGCTCTGCACAGTGTCGCAAATGTCTGCCACTCGATATTCTCCGTATCAACGATATTCTTGTAGTACTTGATACCGCCCTGACGGATCGACTTCGTGGGATCGGGGATCAGGATATCGATATCCACTTCTTCGGTAATACCAAGGCCATGGCACACATCACAGGCCCCAAGAGGCGCATTGAACGAGAAGAGTCTCGGCTCCAGCTTTGGCACCGAGAATCCGCAGATCCGGCATGCATAATTGCTGGAGAACAGTGTCTCTTCCTTATCCGTCATCACTACAGCCATGCCTGATGCCAGGTTCAGTGCTGTCTCCAGAGAATCATGTATACGGCTGCGGGAATCTTCTCTCTTTACGATACGGTCAACGATCACATCGATCGTATGTTTCTTATTCTTCTCAAGGATGATCTCATCTTCAAGCAGACGTACTTCACCATCTACACGTACACGGACATAACCGTCCTTCTGCAGCTTCTCGAAGGTCTCCTTGAAGGTTCCCTTCTTATCCGTTACGATCGGTGCCATCACCGTTAATCTGGTACCGTCTTCGTTCTTCATGACCGCATCGGTCATCTCGGTGATCGTCTGGCCGGTGATCGGGATATTGTGATTCGGACAGTACGGAATACCTGTTCTTGCGTACAGAAGACGCAGGTAGTCATAGATCTCCGTGACTGTGCCTACGGTAGAACGCGGGTTGTTGGATGTTGTCTTCTGGTCGATCGAGATCGCCGGAGACAGTCCCTCAATCAGCTCTACATTCGGCTTATCCACACCGCCCAGAAACTGTCTGGCATAGGCACTCAGAGACTCTACATAACGTCTCTGTCCCTCGGCGTAGATCGTATCAAAAGCCAGCGAAGTCTTGCCGCTGCCGGAGAGACCCGTCATCACGAC
>CADBMY010000078.1 GCA_902795905.1 uncultured Erysipelotrichaceae bacterium | reverse complement strand
TCTCGTTCTCGCTGACCTGTACCTCCAGACGCTCGATCAGATGGTCTTCTTCCGTCTTGGCCTGGTTGATCAGGAAACGGGCATAGTTGGTGATGTTTTTCGGCAGTCCGTACTTCTCTGCCACAGCCAGGGCGTTTGACTGTCCTGTCAGTCCTTCGATATACCGGTAGGTCGGTTCCAGCTTTTCCATATCAAACTGTACACTGGCAAGCAGAATATCCGCATGACGTTTTCCGTATGATTTCAGACGTCCGTAGTGAGTCGTACATACCGTCATCGTCTCCCGTTTGCGCAGTTCGTTTAATACAGCAATAGCCAGGCTTTCACCCTCTCTTGGGTCCGTACCGGAGCCGATCTCATCCAGCAGGACAAGACTGCGGTCACCAGCCTTTTCAATGATCTCAGAGATCTTACGGATCGAGGATGAGAAACTAGACAGTGAGGATACAACACTCTGATCATCACCGATATCGGCATAGACATGATCAAAGTACGGCAGTACTGCCCTTTCACAGGTGATCGGTATGCCGCAGTATGTCATCAGCGTAAACAGACCGATGATCTTCATGGATACTGTTTTACCGCCGGTATTGGGTCCGGTGATCAGCAGTGTATGGATCGGATCAATGATCCGGTAATTGTTGGCCACAACTTTATCTTTATCGATCAAAGGATGTCTCGCCCCGATCAGTTCCATGCGCTTTTCTTCCGAAAGATCAGCTGCGACAGCATCCCTTTCTGCACCCCAGGCAGCTTTCGCAAACAGGGCATCTAGGATCGCCAGAGTCTCAAGATCCGATAATCCGGCATCTGCGTATTTCCCTGCTTCAAGACTCAGCGCCCGCAGGATCTTCTCTACTTCCGCAGCTTCCTTATCCATCAGTTCCTGTTTGCGGTTATTGGCATTGAACAGGATATTCGGCTCGACATAGGAAGCCTGTCCGGAAGCACTGTCACCGTACACAAGACCGCCGAATGTATTCTTATCTCCGGCTTTGACCAGGATCACTGCCCTGCCGTTTCGGTAAGTAACGATGTTATCCACAACAGAGCTTCCGTGAGCCGCAATGAAACGGCTGACAGCTTCCTGGATCCTGCTGTCGGCTCTGCTCAGTTCTTTTCTGACGGCATATAATTCCGGTGAAGCACTGTCCATGACTTCCCCGTATTCGTTGATACAGGCGGAGATCTTCTTCTCCAGAGCATCACTGTTGCTTAACAGCTCTACCAGATCTTTGATCCTTGGATGCTCGATCTCAAGACTTTTCTCATATGCCTTGATACTGCGGACACCGCGGATCATTCGGCAGATATTGCCAAGTTCATACGATGTCAGGATCCGGCCACGTTTGGCATCTTCGTATACACCGCGAAGATCCGTGATACCGTAGAAAGGCATTGGTCCAATGTGGATCACCGCCGCCAGTGCCTCTCTGCACAGCGCATTCTCCCGGCGTATGACCAGCGGATCAAAACTTGGTTCTGTTTCTTCGATCAGCTGCTCGCCAAGTGAAAATGAACAGGATCGTTTCACCTGTTCAAGGATCACATCCAGTTCAAGACTTTTTGCGAGACTCATTCTTCGTCCTTTCCGGGATAGCCGTGTTCATCCAGCCACTCATCAACAGCTTCGACATCGGGATCACCGAATTCCTGTACACGGCTGTATACCGCGTTCAGCATCTCCGTCATGTCATCCGGTCCGCCCAGTTCATGGACTGCCGTGATCGTTGTCCTGACGATCGGTGAGATCAAAGTATTGTCCTTTACTGTCTGTCCGTTATCAAATACCGGTGAATTCAGCACCGCGGAGATGACAAGCACCCACACCGTCGCGATCAGTATGCCCAGAACAGCACCGAGAATACCGTTCAGCTGTTTGATCAGCGGTACATCCTGCAGACCCTTAACTAACTGTGACAGTATGGCACCGATCAGCTTGAAGACCAGATACAGACCGACAAACCAGGCGATCTCGTTGGCATAGCCGTAGACCTTATCCGCAAAAAGCGTATCCTGCATCGGGGTCAGCGCCGTCGGCCAGAGTGCGATATGTTCGGCCATGACGCCGTGATAACGCCATGCAAACACAAAACTCGCCAGCGTTGCGATCACCGTAACGACCTGATACAGAAAACCGCGTTTCATTCCCAGCAGGAAGAAAAGCAGGTAAATTGCTGCTATTGCAATATTAATATATAAAAACCAATCATTCGGAATCGTATACATAACGACATTATGATAGCGAATTCCGGGAAAATAGGCAAACTCATGCTAGAATATACGCATGAATAAATCACAGGTCATTTCCTTAAAACTGACCCCTGAGCAGATACAGAAGCTCTATGACACCTGGCATGAGGCTGCGGATATCTCCCATCCCGCCTACAGTGAGTATGCCATGCGTCTTGAGAACTGCGTGATCACAGCCTATACTTCCGGCAAGGTCGTCTTTCAGGGCACGGATGCCGAAGTCTACGCTGCCCCATTCCGCACTGAGCATGGCATTTATCCGCAGGCCGGCAGTGATGAAGTCGGTACCGGAGATTATTTCGGTCCGGTATGTGTATGTGCAGCGATCGTTGAGCAGTCTCAGGAAGAACGTCTGCTTTCTCTGGGAATCCGGGATTCCAAGGCAGTCACCGATGAAGCTATCAGAGAGATCGCCCCGGTACTGATCAAAGAACTGAAGCACTCGCTCCTGATCCTGCCGCCGAAACGTTATAACGAGATCCACGCACATCTGAATATGAATGCGGTCAAGGCTGCCCTGCATAACCAGGCATTTGTCAATCTGCGCAGAAAGTATACCCTCCCCGACTTCCTGATCATCGATCAGTTTACCCCCGAAGGACTCTATTACCGGTATATCCAGGGATCACCCGAGATCATCCGCGGCATCACCTTTGAGACCAAAGCCGAAAACAAATATCTGTCTGTCGCTGCCGGCAGTATGATCGCCCGCTATGCCTTCCTTACCGAGATGGACCGCATGAGCAGCGAATACGGTATGGAATTTGCCAAGGGAGGCGGTGAACAGGCAGATCAGTGTGCCCTGCGCTTTGTCGAAAAATACGGCTTCGACCGTCTGCAGGAGACTGCCAAGATACATTTTAAGAATACGGAAAAAATAAGATCGAAGCTCTGACTTCGATCTATTTTGTCGTATTGGGTATTTTCTCTACATGCAGGGAGATCGTATTCTCGATCCTGACCATCTCTACACCGGCTGCCTGCAACATGCGCTTGCTGGCGTAGATTGCTTCCGTCTCGGCATATTTGTCCGACTCATACACGATCTTTTTGATTCCTGCCTGAATGATCGCCTTGGCGCATTCATTGCACGGAAACAGCGATACATACAGTGTGCATCCGTTGACACTGCGGGGACTGTTCAGGATCGCATTCAGCTCCGCATGCACAACATACGCATACTTCGTTACCAGCATACCGCCTTCTCTGTCCCACGGGAACTCATCATCATCGCATCCCTTGGGAAAGCCGTTATAGCCTACGGATACTACTCTGTGATTCTCGTCAACAATCGCAGCACCAACCTGTGTACTGGGATCCTTGGAACGCAGTGCGGAAAGATGGGCAAGACCCATGAAGTATTCATCCCAGCTTAATGTATTCTCACGTTTAGGCATTTAACTATCCTCCAGTATCTCTTCAAGATAAATTGTATCATACTGACTGTCGATCTTCTTTGCCAGCTTCATTGCATAGTTTTCCAGTCCGTGATCCCGGTAGAACACAAGTATATCACTGTCAGTGCCGAGATACCGCTCATCCTTGCGTATATACGTCGACTGCGGTATGCGCCAGATCAGTACACCGATCAGGATCATACCGGCGATCAGACCGTGGATCCTGACGCCTGTAAAGCTCTCCTGCCGGTCCAGGATCACTGTCAGTAAGGCACCGGTAAGGAAACCGCCGAGATGTGCTGTATAGGCTATACCAGGCGCAAAATTGATCAGCAGGTTGATCGTAATGATCTGCAGGAGATATGCCCGCAGAACAGGATGTTTCCAGGATCCGTTTTTGACCAGGGTGATGATCAGCGATGCCATCAGACCGTAAAGACCTCCGGACAGACCGACACCTACCGTATTCCCTTCCATGACAAACATGAACAGGGAACCGCCGATTACACTGACAAACAATACCGTCAGGTATCTGAGAACGCCGTACCGGATCTCCAGAATTCTGCCGAGATTATGCAGACTGTACATATTCATCAACAGATGCCAGTAAGAAGAATGCACAAAGCCTACCGTAAGCAGACGCCACCATTCTCCGGTACAGATCAGGATCTTATAATACGCACCGAAAAGGATCGCCCGTGATGCTTCTGTCAGCTCACCCATCGGCAGGAAGTTGACCCCCAGCCAGACCAGAGCACAGATCACGATCAATCCTGTCGTCACCGGTGTTTTCTGTCTTCTTATCATCGATCCTCTTTCCGGTAAATCTCCAGCAACTTTTCAAAATACGCAGGCAGCGGCGCATGAAAGACCATCTTTTCTTTTGTACGAGGATGTACAAGCGTCAGTTCAAACGCATGCAGAACCTGCCCCTGGGTATCCATTTCCCTGCATTTACGGCCGTATTTCAGGTCACCGACAACGGGGTGGCCGATATACTTCATATGTACACGGATCTGGTGCGTACGCCCGGTCTCAAGCGAACATTCGACAAGTGTATGCGTGCGGAAACGTTCCACGACATGTACACGTGTCTGCGCCTCTCGTGAATTCTTCTCCGTGACCTTCATGCGCTGACGGTCTTTGGGGTCCCTGCCGATCGGGGCGCTGATATAGAGATCATCATGTTCAAGACTGCCCATGACCAGAGCCATATACCTGCGCGAACAGGTCTTATCCGCAAGCTGTGCAGCAATCGCCTCATGCGCAAAATCATTCTTGCATGCTACAAGACAGCCTGTCGTATCCTTGTCGATACGGTGTACGATACCGGGTCTGATCTCTCCGTTGATACCGGAAAGATCCTTACAGTGGTACAGCAGCGCATTGACCAGTGTTCCCGAATAAACACCGGGGGCCGGATGGACGATCAGTCCCTTGGGTTTATTGATCACGATGATATCGGAATCTTCATAAAGAATATCCAGAGGAATATCTTCCGGTGTAAGATCGATCTCCTGGGCATCGGGGATAACAGCCGTGATCTCATCACCCGTTTCCACCTTGTAACTGCTTTTTACGGTTTTCCCGTTCACCAGGATCTGTCCGTCATCGATCAGTTGCTGAATACGGGAACGCGAAAGATCCAGCTGTTCACTGACAAACCGGTCAAGACGTATTCCCTCTGTTTCACAGATCAGTTTTTCTTCACGCATGTTTCTTCTCTTCCAGGATCATCGCCAGAAACAGGATGCCGACACCGATACACAGTGCCGAATCCGCTACATTAAATACAGGAAAGTCATATCCGAAGATAATGAAATCCAGAAAATCTCTTACATAGTGCAGTGTAACTCTGTCGATCAGATTGCCGATAGCTCCGCCAAGCATCAGACTCAGGGCAACACAGTAGATCGTATTCTTCTCTTTCATATATTTGATGAGAAACCAGGCAAGAACCGCCATCTCCACAAGTGATACAAGGATCAGAAAGAGCTGCTGCCCGGACAGGATACTCCAGGCTGCACCCGTATTATGCACATATGTCAGACTGAAGAATCCCGGGATCACTTCGATCGCCCCGTATAGCGGAAGTCTTGCCTGTACGATATATTTTGTCAGCTGATCGACTACAACGACCAGTATCATCAGTGCTATATACATTTATTCCTCACTTTTGCGTACACCCATGATGCCTGCTTCAAGTTTCTCATTAAACTGATTCGTATACAGTCTGTAGTAGTAACCTTTCAGCGCCATCAGTTCCTGATGTGTTCCCTGTTCACGGATCACACCATTGCGGATCACTAATATTTTATCTGCATTTACGATCGTTGACAAACGATGCGCAACGATGAAGCTTGTGCGTCCCTCCATCACATGCTCGATCGTATCCTGAATGATCTGTTCCGTTTCCGTATCTACAGACGAGGTTGCTTCATCCAGGATAAATATACGGGGATCAGCGATCACGGCTCTGGCAAAGCTGATCAGCTGTTTCTGTCCGGTCGAAAGACGTCCGCCTCCTTCTCCTACATCCGTATCATAGCCGTTTTCCAGTTCCCTGATAAACGTATCGGCATTAACAAGTTTACAGGCTTCCACGATCTCTTCATCCGTCGCATCAAGCCTTCCGAAACGGATATTCTCTTTAACACTGCCGCTGAAAAGATGCGGAGACTGCAGGACATAGCCAAGATTGGAATGCAGCCAGCCGATCGACCGCTTCCGGTATTCCACACCGTCGATCCTGATCTCTCCTTCTGTCGGCTCATAGAAGCGGCAGAGAAGATTAACGATCGTACTCTTGCCGGATCCGGTCTCACCAACCAGGGCAACTGTCTCACCGGCCTTGACCGAAAGACTGAAATCATTCAGAACTTCTTCGCCTTCGGTATAGTGGAAACTGACATGATCAAATTCAATATTCCCTTCGATCGGTTCGTAGTTCTCCGTCTTCGGCGCCAGCTCGGTACCGTATTTCTCAATGACTTCAGGTGTATCCGTGATCTTCGGTTCTTCATCAAGCAGCCAGAGAATACGTTCAGCACTGGCCTGTGCCATCTGCAGTTCAGCCGCAATACTGGCGATCTGGTTCAGCGGATCAAAGAACTGCTGCGCATACTGCGTAAACATGACGACAGTGCCAAACTGCAGTACATTCAGCAGGATACGGTGACCTCCGTAGATCAGAATAGCAGCGATCGAGAACGAACTCATCAGCATGACCAGCGGATACAGCAGTGCAGACATCGATACAGCCTTGATCGATGCTCTGCGCATCTCTCCGGTATCCCCTTCAAATTCACGGAAGTTCAGATCTTCGAGAACGAGTGTCTTGGTCGTCTGAGCACCGCTGATGCCTTCACTGAAACCATTTGTGATCTTTGAATTGATCCTGCGCACATCTCTGTAATTCTTCAGAATACGGATATTAAAGTATCTGGCGATCCAGGCAAGCACGGGAACGACCGCAAACACCAGCAGTGCCAGCCGCCAGTTTGTTACCAGCATGACCACTGTCGCACCGATCATCGTACTGATACCCCAGGCACAGTCCATCAATGACCACGACAGGATCTCCGCAAGTCTTGAAACATCGCCGGTGATGCGGGATAACAGCCATCCGGCCGGTGTTACATCAAAGAACGAGTATGATAATGACTGCAGCTTGGAAAAGAGACGTGAGCGCAGTTCGTGGGCGGTATCCATCTCCATATGACCTGCCTGCAGAAAGTACAGATACACAAGACCGGCCTGCAGCAGTACACCGCAGAGGAAGACACACGCAAAGATCTTCAGCTGGGTATCGGTACCGCCGCCGGACGCAAACGTGTCGATCGCAATCTTATTCATATACGGAATCGCCACATCAAAGACCGCAATAAACGCATTCAAAAGACCGATCCGTATCAGCCGTTTCTTCTGGTTAGTCAGCAGACCAAGGATCCTTCGCCAAAGCTTCAGATCCAGTGAATCCGTATTATATGTCTTTTCCTGAAATCTCGTGACGGTCATGCCTGATCACCGCCTTTCACATAGGAAGACTGTATCTCATAGATACGCTTGTACAATCCTTCCTGCTTTATCAGCTCCTGATGAGTTCCCTGCTGTGTAATACGCCCGTTCTCAAGCACGAAGATACGGTCTGCATCCTGCGCACTGTTGACACGCTGGGTGATGATGATCGTCGTCATCATGCCGTTCAGATTGGCGATACTGCGGCGTATCTCGGCATCAGTCTCCGTATCCACGGCAGACAGTGAATCATCAAAGATCAGGATACGGTTGTTGTTCAGGATCGTTCTGGCAATGGCTATCCTCTGCTTCTGACCGCCGGACAGGGTCACACCGCGTTCACCGACCATCGTGTCATAGCCCTGATCAAATTCCGTGATCACCCTGTGCACAGATGCAATCGATGCGGCACGTTCAACATCACGCTGCTTTGCGGATGTATTGTTCAGGTGTATGTTCTCGTAGATCGAACGCGAGAAAAGGAACGGTTCCTGCAGAACGATACCGACATTCTTACGCAGGTATTCTTTATTTATGTTCCGCAGTTCATGTCCGTCAATACGGATACTGCCGGACGTATAATCGTACAGTGCCGAAAGCAGATGCACGAGCGAAGACTTACCGGAACCTGTAGGACCGATGATTGCCACGGTATCTCCGGGATCGATATGCAGAGTGATATCCTCCAGAACATCAGTGTTGCCGTCATCATAACGGAAGGAAACATGATCAAAATCGATCTCACCGCGGATCTCCGGTTTTTCCCCGCTTTCCAGATCTTCCTCTTTAGCATTGAAGATATCGATCAGACGGTCCATCGATACACTGCTCTTGCCGAAGTCCGCAAGGATCCTGCCAAGCTGACGCAGAGGCCAGAGGATCATGCCTTCATAGTTAACAAACACAAAGAAATTGCCGACAGTCAGATTGCCTCTTCTTGCCTCAAAGATACCTGCAAAGACAACGATCAGTGTCTGCAGCATACTGATGACATCCGAACTGGACCAGTATCTGCCAAGCAGCTTCAGCATGCGGAACGTCAGATCTCTGTACTCATCGTTATGTTTCTCAAAACGTTCGATCTCATATGCTTCCCTGCCGAAAGCCTTGACGACACGGATCCCGGAGAGATTTTCCTGAACAGCCGCAGTCAGTCTGGCTTCCGATTCATCGGAGTCAAGAAACGCCTTCTGGTTCCGCTTATAAAAGTAATATGCATAAAGAAACAGCACCGGCATCAGGATCATGGCTTTCCAGGCCAGAGATGCATTAATGCGGAACAGGATCACACAGGCAATCAGTACGATGCATACCGAGCGGATCATCTGCTGCAGCTGGCTGCCGAAGACCCTGCGGATCGTATCGACATCACTGGTGCATTTCTGGATCAGTTCACCGCTCTTTGACTGTACGTGATAACTGTACGGAAGTCTCTGCAGATGTCTGTAGAGATCGTTGCGCAGTCTGTAGACCATGTCCTCAGAGACCTTTCCGCTGAGATAACTGCGCAGAAACAAAGATAATGACTGCAGAGCATAGATACATATGACAAGAAGACCGCCGATCCACAGATGCTGACGCAGATACGCCGTACCGCCCAGCAGATCAAAGACAGCAGCAGTAAGCGGATTCTCTATCGGCTTCAGATCGATCACATAATCAATAAAATAACTGAAAACGAGCGGTGAAAGCAGATTCAGGAATACAGCAAAAACAGCGAAGAAGATCATCAGCGCCATCCATCCGTAATTTCCTTTTAAATACTTTCGTATAAACTGCTGTTTTGTCATATGCTATCCATAAAAAAGCCAGTTCAATTAAAGGCTGGCTTTGTAGTTCTTCAGTGCTTTGGCAATCTGATCAGGACAGGAAGTCATCTTTCTTCCACATCTGGTTCCTTCAAGTAAGGAGATCACTTCATCAATATCCTTCCCCTGGATCAGTTTAGCAACACCAATTGAGTTACCAGGGCATCCGCCTGTAATTGTGCAGCTGTTGATCTTTGTGCCGTCCAGCTCAAATACCATCTTATTTGAGCATACACCGGCAGGTCTGTATTCATATCTTTCTGACATTTTTACTGCCTCCGTTAAACTTCTATATCATACCACTTTTATATGATAAGACAACCTTTTTGGGGGAATCGCAAAGATCCGTCAAATATGAGAGATGATGAAAGTATATCTTCTGACGATCAACATATTTCTGACGGTTCTTGCCGAATACTACTCCGTGTACTATGCGCGCAGAGACATGCAGGACGTTCATCCCTTCGGGGCTGTTCTGTGTGTTTTTGCCCTGCAGCTTCTGCTGCCGGCAGGACTGCAGGATACCGAGTATCTGCTTCTGCCATATCTGTATCTTGCTTCGGCAGCGGACATACGCTGCGGAGAGATCCCATATGTGAGCATTCTCGGGATCCTGTGTCTGCTTCCATATCCGTTTCATCTGTCCCTTTCCGGCATCCTGTTTACGCTGCTGCTGACCGTCCCGGCATCGATCAAAGAGTATCTAGGCTGGGGAGATACACAGCTTCTGCTGGTTATGTCTGCGGCTTACGGAGACAGGATCCCATGGGTGCTGCTGATTGCCAGTGTTTCTGCACTGTGCATCCAGATGATAAAGAAAAAGAAAGATACGATCCTTCGTTTCGGACCGTATCTGTCATTTGCTTTCTACGTTATGCTGTTCTTTCACTAACGGCAGACAGAACCAGAACACTGAGCCTTCGTCCGGCTTACTGCTGACACCGTACTTTGCCTGATGCAGTTCCAGGATCTCGCGGACGATCGAAAGCCCGATACCGCTGCCCTGGCTGAACCGCACATGTTCCCTGTCGATCTTATAGTATCTGTCCCAGATATCCGGCAGTCTTTCCGGTTCGATTCCCCTGCCGCGGTCTTCGACTTCGACTCTGGCAAGATCATCCTGCCGCATGACTCTGACCGTGATCTCTTTTATATCACCGGAGTAATTGATCGCATTAGTCATAAAGTTGTTGATGACCTGTGCT
This sequence comes from uncultured Erysipelotrichaceae bacterium, assembly GCA_902795905.1. Taxonomy (GTDB): domain Bacteria; phylum Bacillota_I; class Bacilli_A; order Erysipelotrichales; family Erysipelotrichaceae; genus Bulleidia. The sequence continues at coordinate 5,242 of CADBMY010000078.1, read as the reverse complement.
ATCCGCTGCCGATCAGCAGTGACCAGAAGGTCCTCAGCGATCTCTGATCTGATCGTGAACCCGTCCCTGACCTTGTATACGTCATATTTACGCAGTTCATCCTCAACAAGTGCTGAGAGATCAAATGCTTCCGGATGCAGTTCAATACGTCCTGCCTGCAGTCTTGAAAGATCAAGCAGATCATTGACAAGTACAGAAAGCCTGTTTGCTTCATCAATGATGACCTGCAGATTCTCATCGGTTTTCTCTTCCGGAAGATCACGCATCATCTCACCGTATCCTGTGATCATCGTCAGCGGTGTACGCAGATCATGGGAAACATTGCCAAGCAGATCACGTTTCGCCTGGTCTGCCTTGCGGATATCTTCCGCTGCCTGTGTCAGGGTCTTATTCAGTTCTTCTGCTTCTCTGTACTTATCCGTTGAAGGATCCGCTTCATATGAACCATGTGACAGTTCACGTGCTGCCGTGTTGATCTGTGTCAGAGGTCTTGCGACATTGCGGTTCAGAAATGCGACAAGGATCAGAACACCGGCTACCATGGCTCCGGCAATGATCAGCAGCTGTTTGGCAAGTGTATCCACAGCAGCATCCAGCGGTGAGATCGTGGCATTGACCATGATCACTGTCATCTCATCATCGTCATCTTCAATGATCCGGGTATACATGATATCCGATAAAGGACCTTCGAAGAACCCGGCACGGTCACTGACGTTCATGTATGCGTTATTGTTGGATGCAGCTCTTGAAAGTTCGGTATATAACTCACGCTCACTCATCCGATACAGACGGCAGCCCATATTCCCGGTCGTGAAATCACTTCCGTCTTCGAGAATACGTATGCATACATTCTGTTCTTCCGAGACCTGATAGATCAGCGTAAGCAGATCGTCATCATCTTCTTCAAGACGGTTTTCAACGATCAGTTCTGCCTCTTTCACGGCTTCGATCCGTGACTGTCTGTACATCGGCTCGAGCAGTTTTGTCTGCAGCAGAGCGATGATCAGCAGCATCACTGCCGTAAATATGCTCAGATATCCGGCAATCTTCCATTTCAGACTAATCTTCTTTTTCAAAACGATATCCCACTCCCCGCAGGGTCACGATATACCTGCTGTATTCACCGATATTCCTGCGCAGAAGTTTGATGTGGGTATCCAGTGTCCTGTCATCCCCGAAGAAATCATATCCCCATACGGTCTGCAGGATCTGTTCCCTCGTCAGCGCTATACCGGCATTCTTTACCAGATAGACCAGCAGTTCATACTCTTTGGGTGATAAGCTGACTCTTTCACCGTCGATCTTTACTGTGCGTGCAGAGAGATCGATATCCATCGTATCCACGATCAGATGCTCGGCACCGGCAGATGCCCCCTGCGTACGCTTCAGGATCGCCTGTATCCGCATCATCAGTTCACGAATGGAAAACGGTTTGACAACATAGTCATCGACACCGAGATCAAAGCCATGAATACGATCGTATTCCTGACCCAGTGCTGTCAGCATGATCACCGGTACACGGGGATCTTCCCTGCGGATCTCTCTGACGGCCGAAAACCCATCCAGGTTCGGCATCATGACATCCATGATGATCAGATCAAATGTATCAGTACGGCACTTTTCCACGGCATCCATGCCGTCAGCCGCTTCAAATACCGTATGTCCTTCATGTTCGGCATACTTTCTGATCATTTCTCTGATCTTAGGTTCATCATCCGTTATCAGTAATCTGGCCATATCTTTTACTCCTGAGGTTATCGTACCGTGCTTAAGTGAAGATAAAGTGAAGAATCCCTGAACTTTACAGTTTTTCGATCACATCAAGTGTTTCATTGATCTGCGGTACATCTACATCTTCAATGTTTCCGTGATCGCTGGCTGCAGCATTCGCTGTTGTCAAAGGCAGACGGCCGAGAACAGGCAGCTGGTATTTTGCGGCAATATCATCAATATGAGATTCACCAAAGACGTACAGCTTACTGCCGCAGTTGTCACACTCTACATAGCTCATATTCTCAACAAGACCGAGGATCCTGATATTCATCATGCGGGCCATGTTGATTGCCTTCTCAACAACCATACCGACAAGTTCCTGCGGGCTGGTAACGATCACGATACCGTCCAGAGGCAGAGACTGGAAAGCTGTCAGCGGTACATCACCTGTTCCCGGAGGCATATCCACAAACATGTAATCAACATCATTCCAGTAGACTTCCTGATAGAACTGCTTCAGGATACCAGCAACCATCGGACCTCTCCAGATCACAGGCTGATCATCCTGTTCCAGTAACATATTCGTCGTGATCACCTGAATACCTGTCTTGGTGATCGCCGGGAAGATCAGTTCGCCGTCACCGTTGGCCTTTTCATGAATGCCGAATACCTTGCCCATGCTGGGACCTGTGATATCGCCGTCCAGAACTGCACAGCGGTATCCTCTCTTCTGCATATGCGAAGCCAGGATCGAAGTCACAAAAGACTTGCCGACACCGCCCTTGCCGGAGACGACACCGATGATCTTGCCGATCTTGGACCGTTTGTTCGGTTCAATGCGGAAGTTAGGTACTCCGCCTTCTCTCTGCGCACAGTCTGCTGTGCATCCCTCACATACATGATTGCAGTTCTCAGGATTCTGATTGCTCATTTTCTTTTTCCTCCGTTATTTCAGTATTTTTTCCAGGGTCGTCTTCTGCGGCTTCAGTCCGATCTTCTCATAGAAGATCTCAGCATCATCATTGCCTGCCCAGACATTCAGTGTGATGTTATAAAAACCGTTTTCCCCTGCATATTTTTCCGCATATTCATACAGCTTATGCCCGATATGTCTTCCCCTGTATTCGGCATCTACACACAGATCATCGATATACAGTGTCGTAATATCCGTCATATTTGACGAATGCGCTCTGCCCTGTTTCTCGCAGAAGATATACCCACGCACACAGCCGTCGATCTCCGCAACGAAGATCGGATCTTCCGTATGGGTGATCCTCTCCTGCAGTTCTTCTTCTGTATACTTGGTCGTTCCCGGAATAAAGATATCGGGACGGATGTCCGCATGGGTCTGCAGTACCTGCTGCAGCAGACGCAGGATATCAGGGATATCCTCTTTCTGTGCTCTTCTGATCACCATATCGTTACTCCTTCATAGTATACTAATCAAAAAGGTGAATCATATGATCAAACAAATAACTCTCGAACTCTGTGCCGGCAATATCGATGACTGCCTGGCTCTGATCGATTCTCCGATCGATCGGTTTGAACTGAACTCTGCCCTTGAACTGGACGGTCTGACACCCACGCTGCATACACTGCGTACACTGCGCTCACATACGGACAAACCGATCATGTGCATGATCAGACCGCACACAGCCGGTTTTACATACACGGAACAGGAATACCGGATCATGCTCGCAGATGGGGCAGAGATGCTTGAAAACGGTGCTGACGGTATCGTCTTCGGCTTCCTTGGTGAAAGACACGAGATCGATCGGACACGCACAGCTGCCTTTGCGGATCTTGCCCACAGATACCATGCCGACGCAGTCTTTCACAAAGCCTTTGATCTTGTTCAGGATCCCTTTTCCGCATGCGAAACACTGATCACATGCGGTATTGACCGTGTTCTTACTTCCGGTACAGCCCCGGATGCATTATCCGGCAGCTCCGTACTGCAGCAGCTCATCCAAAGATACGGCACCGGGATCGATATCCTCCCCGGCGGCGGTATCACTTCCGAAAATGTTCGTACACTGATTCACAATACAGGTACGAACATGATCCATTTCAGCGCCAAGTCCCGTGTCAATGAAGACGGCATGTACTTCCGCACCGATATGCGCAAAGCAGATGCTCTGTTCAGAGAACTTGAGAACTTATAGTTTTTCTACGGCCTTGCGGGCATCTTCAAGACTGTCACAGATAACAAAGATAACATAATCATTGATCACTTCAACGATAGCACTGTCGACCTTGAATGTTTCTCCCGGTGCATAGCTTTCCATCTGTGCCTTTAATGTCTGTCTGTATGCTTCTACACAGTCAAGAACTTCCTGACTGCGCTTGGCATCCTTCAGGTGGAAGACACCGACAACATCGGCTTTCTTATCATTGGACAGATACAGGCTGGCATCATCTACGGTATCCTCAGGGAAGAACATCAGTCCCTGCAGGATCCTCTGTTCGGTTGCCGCAACCTTATCTTCCAGTTTCAGGTCCTTGATCAGACCCTGTGCAATACTCTCCGCCGAATTACGCGAAGATGATGACCCGCCGGAACAGCCGACAAGGATCATCAGAGCCAGAAAACTACTCACAAACTTCTTTAACATAAGTTTCTCTCCTTACTACATGTGTATCTATAAAATCCTGAAAGGCTTTTGTGCCTGTAGGATTGAAATGCAGACCATCCCATACATATTCATCGATTACTGTTCCCTGCGCATCATTCAGCATTTCATCGGGATTCAGATAATACAGATGATTTTTCTTTGCAATTTCGATCTGGGTGGAATTCAGATCGTTCAGATGCTCCGTCAGAGCCGGTTCAGGCAGATTCGTGATCAGATCCGGATGGTAGGAAAGGATCACATAGATATCCACATCCGGGTCTTTTTTTCTCAGCATATCCACCAGTTCCTGATACATCTCACCGAATGCATTGAAGTTCGGATTACGTATCTCATTGATGCCAAACAGCAGATATACAGTCTTCCTGTCATTATCCTCCAGCAGCTGCCACAGCGTAACATCATCCTCACGCTCATCGACCTTCATGCCCGGTTCCTTGATCATGATCAGACTCAGAGATGTAACAAAGGCGACATTACGGTTGGGATGCGTACCATAGTAGTACAGCGAACCCATTCGTGAATCACCCGCAAAGAAAGCCTGATCGTAGTAACTGTCATCAACAGGCATGCTCATGGGTACAGCCCTTTCATAATCATACATGTCGATCTTCCGGCAGGTATAGGTGATCTCTTCCGTTTCTGCTGCCGATACCGGTACCGCAGCCATAAACGTACACATGACTGCTGAAGCCAGGATCCCCTTCAGTACTCTACTCACGGCCGAATAATTCATCGGATTCCTCTCCTTCGCCGAATTCCGGCAGCTCCGGCAGTTCGTTCAGACTCAGCAGCTTGAATGAATTCATGAATTCATCCGTAACCTCGTAAAGGATCGGTCTGCCGGGAGCTTCACTTCTTCCCGATTCCCTGATCAGATCCCTTGCCATCAGCTT
>CADBMY010000077.1 GCA_902795905.1 uncultured Erysipelotrichaceae bacterium | reverse complement strand
GGCGGATCAGCTCAGCTGTCGCTTCCGGATCAGCGAGATCACTTTTGGAAAGGACGATCAGTCTTGGCTTCTGCGCGATCAGACCGTCGATCACGGGGTTCTTACTGGCAAACGGTATTCTCGCATCTCTGATCTCGATCACAAGATCACAGGCTTTCAGATTCTCCGTCATATCCCTGCGGGCCTTTTCCATATGCCCCGGATACCAGTTGATATTACTTGCGGACATGATCTCCTCCTTTCATCATAAATGCCGGTATGACCGGCATTCTGTTACCATGACTTTACTCCGAACTCGTTAAATGGATACAGGATCAGCACACCTTTACTGCTGATCTGTGATTCCTTAAACGGACCGTAGTAACGCGAATCCCTGCTGACAGGACGGTTATCTCCCATACAGAAATACTCATCCTCTGCCAGTTTGTATTCTTCCGTATCTTCAGAAAACGGACTCTCCTGCGTGCTGATATATTCCTGATCCAGGAAATCCTCGGCAGTTTCCACACCGTTGATATACAGTTTTCCGTCACGGTACTGTACCGTCTCTCCCGGAAGTCCTACAACTCTTTTTACAAGATAACCGGCGGATGTATCCATACGGATGATTGCAATATCAAATCTCTCAATACCATGCAGATGTACGCCGAGAATGTTGGATAAACCTATGGCATCTGTCTGCAGTGTCGGATACATTGAGCTCCCCTGTACCTGTACAGGTCTGACAACATATGTAGAGAGAAGCCAGAAAAACATAAAACTGATGAGCAGTGTCTTCAGTGTATCCCAGACTTCTGATCCCTGTGCTTTGTTTATAACCTTGTTGTTCTTCATTACTTAAAATAATAAGCCCTGACTGGCAGGGCTTCAAGTGCATTAACGATCTTCCTTGATACGGGCGCTCTTTGCGGACAGACCTCTCAGGTATGTCAGCTTAGCTCTGCGGACTTTACCGCGGCGGGCTACTTCGATATGATCAATGATCGGGCTGTGGATCGGGAAGGATCTCTCTACACCGATACCGCCGGACATCTTTCTGACTGTGAAGCTTTCACCGATGCCGCCGTTTCTCTTGGCAATGCATACACCTTCAAATAACTGAATACGAGACTTCTCGCCTTCTTTGATCTTAACGTAAACCTTGAGTGTGTCACCGGGCTTGAACGAAGGAATATCCGTACGAAGCTGTTCCCTGGTGATCTTTTCGACTAAATCCATTTTCATCTTTCTATTCTCCTTGTAATCAATTGATCATGTGCTCTTAGCCTATAGCCAGCGGAACAGATGACGCACAAACAGTGCTTTAATATCTTACTACAAAGAAAATATCCTGACAAGTAGAACTAATACATTATAAAGAACTATCGGGCCTTGCGCACAGCCTCGTTGTATATGTCAAACATTTCATCATCGTAAAAGACAAGATTTGCACGCTCATTCTTTTCAATATCCGATGTATACCTGTACTCCTTGGTAAACTGATCAAGTATCTTCTTCCATTCTCCCTGACGCTTCAGCTGCAGGATCCTGTCTTTGTAAGCTTTATCGGCAATGGACTGTGAATTCAGCACATGCAGTTCACCATACAGCTTATACTTTGCCTGCAGATCTGTTTCGCCGAACCCTTTTGCGTATGCATTATATGATGGTGCAAACAGGAATACAGCACAAACAGCCGCAATCAGTACTGCCGCAATGCCGGTTATCGTCAGTCTTTTTCTCTTCGCAGATGTTTTTTTCCTTACTTCAGCACGGTAGTTTCCCTCTGCCGCTTCAAGATTGATCCGCCCCTGCAGACAGCTTCTGTCAATGCGATATTCCTTCTCGAAGTCCTCCTGATACTTTTGTATGTTTTCTTCAAATGATTTCTTCAGATCAAACTTTATCGGTTCAGACAGATAATCCTGCACATGGGCTTCCGTATAGTCAAAATTCAGGATCCCCTGGATTCCGTATATATTCTGTCCGCACACGCATGCGGTCTCGTCACTGCTATGGATTCGTCCGCACGAACACTGCCAGTAGTTTTCCCGGATAGACGGACATACAAGATGATGCTCTGCATAAGAAGGTATCTTTTTGATCAGGTAGTCATTTTCAGGCAGGACAGAACCTTTCTTGTACAGTATCTCTGTGCCGCCGGCAGTCTGCAGTACTCCTCTGATTCCCTCAGAAATTATCTTTACATCTACCGAAAGATCCTCTGCAGATGTCTCAAAGTAACAGCCGATGATGCTGCTGTCATTGAATTCGGAGACTGTACTGAACTCTGTCACATTGTATTCATTGCCATCATGGCTGAATGTGATCATATCAGGTTTATATCCGGACCCTGTGCGGTCAAACAGCCAGATCTTGATGAATCTTCTTCCGGCAGCTCTGACTGCCTCTGTACGATAGATCCAGTAATAAAATGAAAGATCATTTGGAATCTTATTGACTGTCAGAATATCAAATACACGTTCGTTCATC
>CADBMY010000076.1 GCA_902795905.1 uncultured Erysipelotrichaceae bacterium | reverse complement strand
GGCATGTGCAGCCAATGAGTATGCGGGGGACAGGGGACGCTGTGCATTTGTGCATGTTCCGTCATTCTCTGCCCGTATTCAGGCGGCGTACCGCAATGGTGAGCACCATGGTGAGATCGAGTATCTGCAGTATGCGGACTTCGTGGTATTCGATGATATCGGAGCGGAAGACATCACCTCGAGATACCTGAATCTGTTACTTACAGTGCTGGACAGACGCATGCAGGAAAACAAGATGACATGGTTTACCAGCAACGAAGACTTCCGATCCCTTGAGAACCATTATTCGGTGACATCTTCGGGTGAGGATAAAATGATGGCCAAGCGTATCCTGGAAAGGATCAGGGTGCTCAGCAGGCCTGTATATATGGATGGAAAAAACCGGCGCTCTTTCTGACAAAGAAACGCATCGGTGTTAGAATGATTGAGGAGGATCATACAATGGTTAGAAAGATCGGTATTTTGACTTCCGGCGGCGATGCCCCGGGCATGAACGCAGCAATTCGCGCGGTAACCCGGGTTGCTTTGAATAATGGTATAGAGATGGTCGGCATCCATGACGGCTATAAAGGTCTCCTGGAGGGTAATTTTGAGGTCCTGCAGAAGAATTCCGTATCAGATATTCTTGACCGCGGCGGAACTAAACTCGGCTCTGCACGTCTCCCTGAATTCAAGGAGAAACCTGTGCGTGACAAATGCATCGAAAATCTTACGCAGAACGGTATAGAAGCTCTGGTTGTGATCGGCGGTGACGGTTCTTACAGAGGTGCCCTGGAACTGACAAAGCAGGGGATCAACTGTATCGGTCTGCCCGGTACTATTGACAACGATATTTCCGGTACGGATTACACGATCGGGTTTGATACAGCTCTGCATACCTGTGTCGAAGCAGTAGATAAACTGCGTGATACTTCCAGTTCCCATCACAGATGTTCGATCGTTGAAGTTATGGGCAACCACTGCGGTGACCTGGCTCTTTATACAGCGATCTGCTGCGGTGCCGAGATGGTCATCACTCCGGAGACCGGTTATGATGAGATCGAAGTCCTCGAGCGTCTGCATTATCTTGATCAGACCGTAAACAAGTCTCATGCGATCATCATCGTTACAGAAAAGATCGTTGACGTTGAGGGTCTGGCCAAGAAGGTATCGCAGAATACCGGGTTCAGCGGCAGAGCAACAGTTCTCGGACATATTCAAAGAGGCGGCAGTCCGACCCCGAATGACCGTGTGCTTGCCAGCCGTATGGGAGAGAAGGCTGTTGAGCTTCTGATGGACGGTATCGGCGGACACTGTGTAGGTATTATTGACAACCAGATCACTTCACTGCCTATTGATGAAGCTCTGCAGAGACCGAATACCAGCAGGAAGAAGATGTACAGATTATTTGAGAATCTGATGTAATCTGGCAGATTTAATCAAATAGTGCTAAGTTGAAAACGGCTTAAATAAGCCGTTTTCTTTTTGTTTCGATATATCGAAAAGAAATTTGTATAAAATTATTAGCACTCATGTATTGACAGTGCTAAGACTTTGAGTACAATAGGATGTGTAAGGTAAAAGACCTGAGATACATAAAGGAGGTAAGTTCTGATGAGATATGTACCTGCAAGAAGAAACAGTTTATTCGATGATATATTTGACGATATTTTCCCGAACGTAACAACTACGTCCAATACACTGATGAAGACGGATATTCGTGAGAAGGACGGCAGATACCTGCTGGATATCGATCTCCCCGGATATAAGAAGGAGGATATCAAGATCAGTATCTACAACGGCAATCTGACGATCAGTGCTGAACATCACGAGAGTGATGAGGAAAAGGATGCGAAGGGTAATATCCTGCGCAAGGAACGTTACACCGGTTCCTGCAGCCGTACATTCTATGTCGGCGATGCGATCCGTCAGGAAGATATTACAGCTTCCTTCAAGGACGGTATTCTTACCGTTGACTTCCCTACAGAGGTGAAGAAGGAAGAGACAGAGAAGAAGTATATCGATATTCTGTAAATAAAAAGATTGCCCCGCTCAGCTGAGCAGGGCAGTTTTTTATTTGTTTCGTGTTTTTGCCTGGATCTCGGCGATCGCTGCTTTCTGGTTCAGGATCACGGGAATCACGATCGGGTTGCGGTTTGTCTTCTGGAACAGGAAGGGTTCCAGAGAGGAGCGGATGCAGTTCTTCAGTTCACCAAAGGTGGTGCGCTGCTGCATCTTTTTTTTCAGTGCTTCATACACGAGAAGTTCAGCTTCCTTTAACAATGTCTGGGAGTCCTTGATGTAGACAAAGCCGCGGGAGACGATGCTCGGACGGCAGAGGATCTTGTTGTAGCGGGAATCGATCGTGACGATCACTGCCACCAGTCCGTTGCCGGCCAGGATCTGTCTGTCCTTGATCACCGAAGTACTGAGACCGCTGGCATCATTGCCGTCGACGTAGATCGCATCTGCTTCCACACGTTCATTGGCAATAAAGCATTCTTCGTCACGCAGGACGACGATATCGCCGTTGCTGCAGATCAGACAGTGGTCTTTTTCAACACCGGTCTCACGGGCTGTCGCAGAGTGCTGTACAAGCATCTTGTATTCACCGTGAACAGGCATGAAGTACTTGGGCTTGACCAGATTGAGCATCAGTTTCTGCTCTTCAACCGGCGCATGACCGGTGGTGTGGAAGGAGGTCAGCGGTGAATTGGTCACGACGTTGGCTCCGACACGGGTCAGCTGGTTGATAACGGCACTGACCGATACACCGTTGCCGGGGATCGGGTTGGAGGAGAACAGTACAGTATCTCCGGGAATGATCTTCAGGAACTTATG
>CADBMY010000075.1 GCA_902795905.1 uncultured Erysipelotrichaceae bacterium | reverse complement strand
GCATTGACCTCCGCTTCTTTCCGCTCTCTCTTGATTCGTTCATTCTCAAGAGCCAGTGCAGTTTCATTCACGATCGAAAGCAGGATCATGTTTTCAAACTCACTGAATGCTCTTCCCTGCATCTCAATGCCCAGGCACCCGTAGGCATGTTCACCGGAGAGAATACGCAGAAAGCGGAAACGGCTCTGGGCCATGGCTTTGGTGTAGCCTGCCTCATGGAAACGGTTCTCCCTGACTTCCTGCAGCAGTTTTCTCTCGGTCTCGGTAAGATCCTCCGGGACCATGTCATCGGGATAATAATATACAGGCCTCTTCAGCAGCTGTGTCAGCTGACTGAGTGTAACTCTGATCATCTCCTGAGATGTACGCACTGTCTCCAGCTGATTGGACGTATCCAGCAGGATCCCTGCCTGGTAGGCATTCTCTGCCGATCTTCTGGCTGTATTCTTCATGCGTGAAGCCAGAGAGCCGGTGATCAGCGCTGCCGTGATCGACACCAGGTAAGTCACAAGATATCCGGGATCATAGACCAGGAATGTAAATCTTGGCTCGATAAACAGATAATTGAACAGCAGAATATACAGAATACTGGCACCGATACCGTAATACCTGTGAGATGTCATGACCGAAACGATCAGGACAGCCAGGATATAGATCGTAACAATATTGGAATTGCTGAAGGACGAACGGTCGATCAGCACCGAGACAAGTGTTGCGATTGCCATGACCATCACCAGCACCAGGAGATCACGCAGATGCCACGAGAACGAAGATATGCGCCCGTAGGTCTGCGGATAGGAGGAAGCACTGCGGTCGGGGATGATATGAATATCCGTCTCCGGCAGGTATGCGGCGATCTGTTCGGGAATACTGCGTGCATGCGGACGTACGGAAGCACTCTGTCCGATAAAGAGATCGGTGATTCCTGCCTGTCTCGCAAATTCTGCTATGCCTACGGCAATATCATCACTTTCCACCGTGTGTATCTTTGCCCCGTACTGCGACGCAAGCGAAAGATTCGCCTGTACGCCCGGGTCATCCTGTGCACCTTCGCGGCTGATGACATACAGTGCATACAGATCAGCCTCTGTATTCTGATATGAACGGACTGCTGTACGGATAACCCTTGCGCTGCTCGGGGAAGCCGAAATACATATCAGTATACTCTGTTTTCTCCGCTCCGTAACCGTCATATGTTTCTCTCTCTTCCTTATCTGAAGAAGGCTGGACAATATTGATCAGGTAATTAATCATAATATAGCCCAGAATGCAGGAAATCACAAAGCCCAGGGCCATGATCACTTCTGCTGACATCGTGTTTTCCTCCTTTCTACAGAAACCTTTTCTGTATATTTTTGGTCTCACCGAGGATCAGGATCGTCTGTCCGTCGTTCAGGATCGTATCTCCGTTAATATCCATGGCCATCTTCCCGTTTCTAACACCGAGGATATTGACACCGTACTTTCTGCGTACATCCAGGTCACGGATACTCCTGCCTGTCCAGGCAGCAGGCAGTCTGATCTCAAAGATCGAATAGCCGTCACCCAGTTCAATAAAATTCGTAATACTGTCGGAACTGCAGCGGATCGCTGTCCAGTAGCCAAGCTGTCTCTCGGGGAACACCACTTCATCGGCGCCGTTTCTGAGCAGGAATTTCTCCTGCGTGGAACTGGCAGCCCGGGCAATCACCTTGGCAGCACCCAGTTCCTCAAGAAGTGATGTCGTCTCCAGAGAACCGAGGAAGTCATCCCCGATGGCAACGATGCAGGCATCGAAATCCGGAATGCCGAGTGACTGCAGGAACTCTCTGTCCGTACTGTTGCCGATGACGGCGTTAGTCACATATGCCAGCGATTTCTCTACCCGTGTTTCATCTTTATCTACCAGCATGGTCTGATGTCCGGCTTCATGCAGTTTCTGACAGACAAATCTGCCAAAACGTCCGGCACCGATTACCAGAAAATTCTTCATCTCCCTATCCTCCTAACCTGCGATCACTTTCTCCGCAGGATATCTGTGATTTACTGTTCTTCCCGGTGAAGCTGCCGCATAGGCAAGTGTCAGACCGCCCACTCTGCCGAAGAACATGAATCCCGTCAGCATGATCTTTGTAAGACCTGAAAGACCAGGCGTGATCCCTGTTGAAAGACCTACTGTACCAAGTGCCGATGCACATTCGAAGAACGCATTCAGCAGATGGACATGTTCATACATGGACAGAAACATACTTCCGCAAAGCAGCAGGATCGTCCAGATCATGATCAGGGTCAGGGCATCACGGATCGCTGAATCTTCGAGTCTGCGGCCGAAGCAGCTGACTTCCGGAGCTCTGCGCATCCGCGTATACGAAGCCGCGATCAGAATGAATACCGTCGTGACCTTCATACCGCCGGCTGTCGATCCCGGAGCACCGCCCGTAAGCATCAGCAGAATCGTCACCAGGAGCCCGCTTTCCGTAAGCATTGCCTGATCATAGGTATTAAAACCTGCCGTTCTCGGCGTAACCGTCTGGAAAAAGGAATACAGGATACGCTGTCTGCCCGTATATCCTTGAAACTCAAAGAAGTAGAAATACAGAAACGGTACCGTAAGCAGGAAAGCTGTTACGGTCAGGATGATCTTTGTCTGCAGTCTTGTCCGCTTCAGTCTGAATCTGTTGTGAAACAGATCCTCCCAGGTCAGAAAGCCAAGACCGCCGAGGATGATCAGGAATATCACCGTCAGGTTTACCGTGACATTCTCTGCATATGTCATTAATGACGAATACTCACCATGGATACCCATCAGATCAAAGCCGGCATTGCAGAAAGCAGATACAGCATGGAATACCGCATATCCCAGTCCCTGCAGAACACCGTATCTTCCCGCAAAGACCGGAAACAGAACTGCCGCTCCGATCAATTCCGCCAGCAGTGTTCCCTTGAGGATAAAGACCGTAAACCGGACAATACCCCCGATCTGCATGGCACTGACCGCATTCTGCATTGTACTCCTCTGGAAGATACCGATCTGTTTCCCGGTCAGACTCTGTACACCGATCACCGCCGTAATGACACCGAGACCGCCGATCTGGATCAGGATCAGGATCACGATCCTGCCGAATAATGACCAGTATGTGGCTGTATCATGGACAACAAGACCGGTAACACATACCGCCGATGCCGAAGTAAACAGAGCGTCGATCAGCGGTGTACGTACACCTGAAGCCGAAGATACAGGCAGTGCCAAAAGACACATCCCAATCAGGATCACGGTCATAAAGCCGAGAATGATCAGTCTGAACGGTGTCATATGTTCTCTGAAAAGATCCTGCAGCATCATCCTGTATCCCTTTCTTTGTCTACATTGTAAAAAGGACGGTATTAAAACAGGATTAATCCGCAGTTATACGACATTAAGACGGTATTAAAAAGATCCTGAAACAGGGTAGAATATAAAAAAGGAGTATAGTATGCATAATATCGATTTATATTCTTATCAGCTTGGGGCAGCTGACTGCTTCTGTGAAATGGTCCGCGCAGGTGTAAAGAAGATCGCCCTTTCCCATCCCTGCAACTCCAAAGAACTGCGTGATGAATTCTTCGAAGACTTTGATAAGCTGGCGGAAGAATACGGTGTAAAGTACTACGCAGAGGATGAACCTCTGTTTACCGATCTCTTTCCGATCTCTCTGAACAAGAACAGATATGTCGTGATCTTCTATATTGAAGATAAGTATCTTGAGGAATATCTTCAGCTGAAGAAAGACAAAGCTAAGTATATTGCGGAAGGCACGTATGATACATACCGCAGAGATCTGGCTGTACGCTATGGCAAACTGCTGAGCTATTCCGACGAAGGCATTGAAAGACTCTTAGCCGGCAATACAGAAAGGGAATAAGTACTGCCATATACCGTAAACGATCATCATGACAAAGATAAACACAGGACAAAACAATAAAGCACCGCTGTTGTCCCGTATGTAGAAGAGACTATCGATTATCAGGATTCTGCCAAAGCCCAGAGTCTTGCGTTTACGACAACGACATTCGGAGGCATGCTGGCAAGCCTGATCGGCGGTCAGCTGTATGACACGCTGTCTGTGACATCCACGCTGTGGATCGCATTTGCGGTTGGTGCT
>CADBMY010000074.1 GCA_902795905.1 uncultured Erysipelotrichaceae bacterium | reverse complement strand
GCCAAGGAAGACAGAGAAGTGATCCGTAAGATCCAGATGATCTTCCAGGATCCTGCCGCAAGTTTAAATGAACGTGCAACGATCGATTATATCATCTCTGAAGGTCTGTATAACTTCCATCTGTACAAGGATGAGAAGGACCGTATTGCCAAGGTAGAAAAGATCACCGAAGATGTAGGTCTGCTTCCTGAGCATCTGACAAGATATCCGCATGAGTTCTCCGGCGGTCAGAGGCAGAGAATAGGTCTTGCCAGGTCCATCGTCATGGAGCCTGAGTTTATCGTCGCTGATGAACCGATCTCGGCTCTTGATGTATCGATCCGTGCACAGGTGCTGAATCTGCTGAAGAAGTTCCAGGTGGAAAGGGGACTGACATACCTGTTTATTGCTCACGATCTTTCCATCGTACGTTTTATCAGTGACCGTATCGTCGTTATTTACAAGGGTAAGGTCATGGAGATCGCAGAGTCGGAAGAACTGTTTGCCTATCCTCTGCATCCGTATACGAAGTCGCTGATCTCGGCGATTCCGGTACCGGATCCGATCATTGAGAAGAACAAGAAACTGTTCATCTACAAGCCTGAGGAGATGCATGACTACTCTGTGGAGAAGCCGGAACTGACGGATCTCGGCAACGGCCACTTCGTATTCGGCAGTCCTTCGGAGATAGAAAAATACAAGAAGATCCGTTTCGGTGAGTAAGACCGTCATGGAGAGAGAAGAACTGGTTATCAGTACAAAGAATAAAAAGCTGAGATGGATACTTTTCATCCTGGCTTTTTTAATTGCGGTCACAGCGTTTGGCTACGGTGTCAGCCGGATGGGATATCAGGAACCCGGACTGCAGGAGATCGAAGCAGAACCGGATGAAGAAGCACCGATGTATGCGTCCGGATATCATCTGTTCTATGAGTTTACCGGAAGCAGTAATGAGATCAAAGCCGCAAAGAACAGACTGCGTGATGACTGGACCCATGCCCTGATCTATGCATATAAGCTTCTTGATGCCGGGAATGAGTATGACGGATACGTTAACATAGCGTATATCAATCATCATCCCGGAGAAGAGATCGCCGTAAGTGAAGAACTCTCAGCAATCCTGAACGATGCGGCAGAGAAAGAAGATGCAGAGATCTACAGCCCGTATTACGGTCCCGTATTCGGGTTATGGCATGAGATCCTGTACCTGGATGAACCGCAGGCTTCCGATCCCCTGAATGATCCCTGGCAGAAGGAAAGACTGGAGCGTATCGTACCGCTTCTGAACAGTGAGAGTGTCAGGCTGAGTATATCGGCTGACAAGGTGAAGCTGCAGCTTTCGGATACGTTAAGCGATGAACTGGATGCCCTGGAAATGAGCAGAGAGATCATCGATCTCGGTCTGATGCATGATGCATATCTTGTTAAACTGGTCAGAGAACAGCTGAACCGGCAGGGCTGGACCGACGGATATCTTCAGACTGATGACGGCATGATCCTGTCGCTCGGTGAGCACAGCGGTGAAACGTTCCTGATCTACGCGTATCGGGATGGCGAACCGGCGGAGAACGAGCGGATCACAGCCGAAGGGGATTTCGTCTGTTCACGGATCAAGAGCTTCAGTCTGGGGGAACCCGGGTATTACACAATAGAAAAAGATGACGTCATGTATTTCCGTCATCCGTATATTTCCGTAAGCGGGTATCCCGAGGACAGGTATATGATCACATACTGGCTCGACAGTAACGGGGATCCGGTCATGACCGCATATCAGAACCTCACCCTGCAGGCAGGAAAGGTCAGAGAGCCGCACTCCGGCAGTTATTACCTGCAGGAGAAACCTACAGCAGAGTAATGTTGTTTTCCCTGCACGCTCTGAGCAATGCCGGCAATAACCGACTGCGGAATCTTGCGAATTCCGAGAGATCCCGTGCATGGAGCGGGAAACCTGCATTCAGTGAATCTTTGCCCATACCGCGGACATACAGTGATGTATGTTCGTTTTCTTTCTGCATGTGCAGTTCCGTCAGCAGCTTGTTGATCAGAGACTCAAGAGCTTCAAGATCGGTGTCCCAGCTGACCTTCAGTTCGATCAGTTCACTGTAGGCATCATTGCTCATATCTTCGACAATGACGGTATTCATCACGGTGTTGGGGACGATCAGGATCGTCTTCTCCTGGGTTTCAAGAACGGTATGCCGGAAGGTCATCTCCTTGACTTTGCCGGAAAGATTGCGGTCCTTGATGATGATCGTATCACCGACTTTAAACGGCTGGTGAACAGCCAGGAAGAAACCGGCAATGTAGTTGCCGAAAGTCGTCTGTGCCGCAAGACCTACCGCAACGGCGATGATGCTGGTAGCGCCGAGCAGTGCATTAGCCAGGTTGTAAAGCGGTGCCAGTTCCTGAATGATCAGAAACAGGGCAAGCGTGTAATTGACGGTTCTGATCGTTCTGTAAATGTATTCGTTGGTCGTCTTCTGGGACGCAAAGCGGCGGTTGATCCGGTTGACGAACTGTCTGGCAATGAATGTCAGCACCCAGGCTGTGATCAGGCAGAAAGCCGTTTTCAGCAGGAAAAACACAAGACCGTGTGTGAACCACATCTGTTCAATATCTGTGAATGTCATACTTACAGTATAGACCAGGAAAAGCCGATGAAAAAGATTGGATTTCAAACAAATCATTGTATGCAAAATCATACAGATGATATAATAATCACGTATATACGGAGGATTTTAACATGGGATTACTGGATAGCATAAAGAGTTTTGTGGCACCTGTTGATGACGATTACGAAGATGAAGAAGAAGTAACCGAA
Source organism: uncultured Erysipelotrichaceae bacterium (assembly GCA_902795905.1). Classification (GTDB taxonomy): domain Bacteria; phylum Bacillota_I; class Bacilli_A; order Erysipelotrichales; family Erysipelotrichaceae; genus Bulleidia. Next base: position 12,141 of record CADBMY010000074.1, on the reverse strand, counting down.
GAGGTACAGTATAAGGCAAGTGAGACAAAGCCGATCAGCACATACGAGAAGACAACAAATGCCAAGGTAAAGGCATCTGTAACTTCTGATACAAAAATGGTTCTGTTTGAACCCCGTACTCTGGAAGAGGCAGAAGAGATTGCTTCCCATCTGAAGCAGAGACAGGCAACCGTTGTCAATCTGCACAGACTGCAGAGAGACTATGCACAGAGAACGATGGATTTCCTGACCGGTGCTGTATTTGCGCTGGACGGTAAGATCCAGAAGATCGGGCATAATGTGATCCTGTGTTCCCCGAAGTCCATTGGTGTTGACGGAGAGATCTCCCTTGACAACAACGACGAACAGTAAAAACGATTATAGTGCATTGATCGTACATCTGCGTGATCTTCAGCGCGGCAGTGAATACCGGTACCGGCATGGTGAATCCGGTTTTCTGAACGAAGAAGAGCTTGCATATGTATCCCGTGAATTTCCCGAAGGAGAACTGATCCGCTATGACGGAGGTTATCCCGGGGCAGGTAAGAAGAAAGTCATTTTCCTGACGGATCAGGAAGATGACTTTTCTGATATCGTCTGTCTGAAAGCGGAGACAGACCAGCGTTTCCGTAAGATCGGGCACAGGGATGTACTCGGTGCACTGATGTCGCTGCAGATCGACAGGCACAGTTTTGGAGATCTCTGGGTCGAAGAACAGGCGATATACATCTATACTTCGGCATCGATGGGCAGGTTCATCTGTGATAATCTGATCCGTATTGCGGATCTGAATGTCAGTTTTCAGATCATTGATGAACATCCTGAACAGAAGCGGCAGTATGAACGGCTGGAGATGGTCATTGCCAGTCTGCGGGCGGATGCGGTCACGGCAGCGTTATGTCACTGCAGCCGAAGCGAAGCCAAGGAAATGATCCGCCGGGGTCTTGTTCAATTCAATCATGTCACGCTTGTCGACGCTGATGAAGTGTGCAATAATAACTTTACGATTTCTATTCGGGGAACGGGTCGTTTTATCTTTGTGCAGGAACTGCGAAAGACCCGCAAGGACAGGATCGTAGCGGAGTTTTTGAAGGCAGTATGATGAAAGGAGCCGTGTATGACAGCACCGAGACCGACATTTCGGGTCATGAAAAACGGATATGACCGGTTTGCGGTAGATGATGCGGTTGAGAAATACGCGGTTCAGGTCGAAGAACTCCAAAAAAGAGCAGAGTTGTACAAGGCGGAAGCAGAACGTCTGCAGCAGCAGATGAGCGATCTCCAAAGTAAGTACAGCGCGCTGGAAACTTCCGCATCCGCTGACAGGCAGGCAGCCGAGAATATCGCCCGCTTGTCGATCCGGGAAGCCAATGAGATCATTGCCACGGCACAGAAGAATGCTGATATGATCGTACATCAGGCTCTGATCACAGCCAGAGAGATCCTGACGGAACTCTCGAAGCTGTATAATGATGCGGATGAGGTAAAGGGCATTACCAGAGAGAAGCTGCTGGCACTGATACAGCAGCTGGATGAATTCAGGCTGCCGAAGATGCCTGAGCTGTCCTGGCTGAAAGAAGCCGAAAAGAAAATGCGTTGATCGGGACGCGCCTTGGTGTGAAAGATACAGAGAGCCTGCGGTTGGTGCAAGCAGGACCGGAAGCACTGAAGGACATCACCCGTGAGCAATCGTAGATACTGCGTTAAAGTATTTGAGGGCATGATTCGTCATGAACTAAGGTGGTACCGCGCACAGAGCGTCCTTAGATGAGGACGCTTTTTATATCAAGGAGGAGAAGATGGATTACAAAGATACGCTGAAAATGCCCCGGACAGATTTTGAGATGAGGGGAAATCTGGCAAAGAAGGAACCCGGGATCCTGGAACAGTGGGAGAAGGAAGACTACTATCATGAGTTTCTGAAACGGCATGAGGGTGAGCAGTCCTATATCCTGCATGACGGTCCCCCGTATGCCAACGGTGATCTGCATGCCGGTACGGCAATGAACAGGATCATCAAGGACTTTATCATTCGTACGCATGCAATGAGCGGTTATTATACACCGTTCTTCCCGGGCTGGGATACACACGGACTGCCGATCGAAAATGCGATCCAGAAGCTCGGTGTCGACCGTAAGGCAATGTCACCGGCGGAATTCCGTTCCCGCTGTGAAGCATATGCGAAGAAACAGATCTCGCAGCAGATGGCAACAGAGAAGCGTCTCGGTCAGATCGCCGATTATGAACATCCGTACATCACACTGGATAAGCATTTTGAAGCGCGTCAGATCCGGGCATTTGAAAAGATGGCACTGGACGGCTATATCTTCCAGGGACTGAAGCCGATCTACTGGTCTCCGTATAACGAAACAGCGATCGCCGATTCCGAGATCGTATACAGAGATGTCAAAGACGCTACGATCTATCTTCGCTTCCAGGTAACTGACGGCAAGGGTATCCTTGATACAGATGATTATTTTGTAATCTGGACAACAACACCGTGGACGATCCCTGCCAACCAGGCCGTAGCTCTGAACAAGGCACTGACATACGCAGAGGTAAAGACTGAGAAGGGCAAACTGATCATGGTTGATACTCTCGTTGATTCTCTGCTGGAGAAGTTCAAACTGGAGAATCAGGGTATCCTGAGAACCTTCAAGGGCAGTGAACTGGAGATGATCAAGTATCATCATGTCGTACTGGATCATGAGTGTGTTGTCATCAATGCGGACTATGTATCCGACGTCGATGGTACCGGATGTGTACACATTGCCGGCGGTCACGGTCTTGATGACTACTATGCTCTGCAGGAATACGGCATCGGTCCTGTATGTACCGTAGATGAGCGCGGCTTCATGAATGAGAATGCCGGTGAAGCATATCAGGGAATTACCTTTGAGGACTGCTCAAAGAAGATCATTACCGATACAAATGCCAACGGCAGCCTGCTGGCTGTTGAGACCGTCGTACACAGCTATCCGCATGATGACCGTCTGAAGAAGAAAGTCATCTTCCGTGCTGCCAAGCAGTGGTTCTGTTCGATCGATAAGATCCGTGCAGAGCTTCTGGACCAGATCTCCAATCATGTCACATGGCACAATGAGTGGGGTCAGGTACGTATGTACAATATGATCAGAGACCGCGGTGACTGGTGTATTTCCAGACAGCGTCTGTGGGGTGTACCGATTCCGATCTTCTATTGTGAAGACGGCACACCGATCATGGAGAAGGAAGTCTTTGATCATATCGCAGATCTGTTCGATGAGTTCGGATCCAATGTATGGTTTGAAAGAGAAGCGAAAGATCTTCTGCCTGATGGTTATACAAATGAGAAATCTCCTAACGGTCTCTTCCGTAAAGAATCCGATATCATGGATGTCTGGTTCGACTCCGGTTCTTCCTGGAATGAACTCTCCGCAAGAGGATACAATTATCCGTGCGATCTGTACTTTGAAGGTTCCGATCAGTACAGAGGCTGGTTTAACTCCTCAATGATCGTGGCGACAGCAGTCACCGGTACAGCACCTTACAAAGAAGTTCTGTCCCATGGCTATGTCTGTGACTCCAACGGTGAGAAGATGTCGAAGTCTGTCGGCAATGTCGTCGACCCGAGAGATATCATCAAGACCAACGGTGCCGATGTTCTGCGTCTTTGGGCCATGACTTCCGACTATAAGCAGGATCTGCGTCTCGGTGATGCCAATATCAAGCAGGTATCCGAACAGTACCGCAAGATCCGCAATACATTCCGTTTCCTGCTCGGCAATATCAACCCTGAGGACTTTGATCCGAAGAAGGATATGATCGCCTATGAGGATCTGAAACCTGTAGATCAGTATATTCTTGCCCAGCTTGATGATGTGATCGCCAAGGTTCGTGAAGATGTCCTGAAGTATGACTATGTTGATGCGAATAAGGTCCTGATGAACTTCATGGTCAATGAACTGAGTTCATACTACTGTGATTTCACCAAGGATATCCTGTACTGTGATGAAGAGGATGGTCTGCGCCGCCGTCAGGTACAGACGGTCTACTGGACAGCCTGTGATGCTCTGGTCAGACTGTGGGCTCCGTTCCTTGTCTATACAACAGAAGAGATCTGGAAGCACTTCAATGATGATGAAGAGCCCAGTGTACACTATACGCATTATCCGAAGACCGGAAACTATGCCGGTGCGGATGAGCTGAAGACGAAGTTTGCGTCGCTTCTGGAAGTGCGCAATGTTGTCCTGAAGGCACTGGAAGAAGCCAGAGCTGCCAAGCAGATCGGTACAGCGCAGGAAGCCAAGGTCATCATCACAGCCCCGGCAGAGACGGTAAAGACAGCCGAAGAACTGCTTGGTGAGGATATTGCCCAGTGGCTGATCGTTTCAGCCGCAGAGATCAAAGCCGGTGATGAAGTCACTGCTGCCGTAGAAAAAGCACCCGGTGTCAAGTGCCCGAGATGCTGGAACTACAGTGAGAAAGCTGATGCCGAGGGTCTCTGCCCGAGATGTCAGGCTGTCATGTTCAAGCGTGTAGAAACAACGAGATAAATGAAATAAGGCAGCTGCATATTGCGGCTGCCTTTGGTATATCTACAGGTAACGCTCACTGTATTCGATCTCGGTATACAGGGGCAGGTGATCACTGGGGAAGCGTCCCATGAACATGCCGGTAACCAGGCGTGAGCGTATCACGTGGATGTTCCCGGATACGAATACATGATCGATCGGCAGAAAGCGGGAAGAGGAGAGTCTCATGATATTCCGCAGACTGGTTGAAGGATTCTCCGGCACGGCGTCCTGCAGTCCTGTTTTCTCCGTCAGCCGTTTTAACGGCAGGGTGGTCAGCGGAGTGTTGAAATCACCGGTCAGGATCATAAAATCACTGTCTGTATATGTATTGAGGATCTCTGCCAGTTTGTCAGCCTGACGGTAGCGTACATAGGCAAACATGTGATCGAGATGAGTGTTGGCCATGACGAACGTATGCAGACTATCCTCCAGTACAGCTGTGCTGACGATACGCGGGAAAGTACTGCCGGGATACCGTGATCCCCGGATCTCCGGGGTATCGCTGAGCCACAGTGTTTTGCCTTCACGGAGACGGAAACGGTCCTTCCTGTACAGAATACAGCAGCGCTCATCGGTATATGAAAGGGAAGTGCCTCGGGCAGCACCGTAAAACCCGTATACGGATGTCAGGTCACCCAGATATTCCATCATCATATCCGTCAGTTCCTGCACACCGATCAGATCGGGGTCATAGGTTTTGATCATCTCCTGCAGTGACTGCGCACGTCTTTGGAACACCGAAGGAAATACATCGTTTTTCATGTTCAGTGACATGACTTTGTATATGCTCATACCTAAATTATAATGTTTTGTCAAAGGTACGGAAATAGTTTCTGTGAAGACAGAAAACTGCGTTATAATGGTAATGCATGAAGTTTAAGTTCACTGACAGAATGATTGAAAACATCGTAACGCTGAGTCTTTCGGGCGGGGTGATTGCGGTCGTCTGGGCTCTGGTGCATAACTGGAGTCAGTTCTCCGGCTTCTTCGGAAAGATCGTGACGTCGATGATCCCTTTTCTGTTGGGACTTTTTATTGCGTTTGTCCTGCTTCCTCTGCGCCGGCGTGTGGAGAGGGTATGGCTTGCCAAAACAGGTCTTTCCGACGGTGTTAAACGTAAACTTGCGGTACTGATCACAATGCTGATCTTTGCGATTGTGATCGCCAGTTTCTTCATCGTGCTGATCCCGCAGCTGATGTCGAGTCTCGGCATGTTACTGAACTCGATGGAAGGCTACATGCGTACGGTGGACAGCTGGCTCTCCAACCTCGGTGATACACAGTATGCGGAGATCATTGATTCGATCTACCAGAATCTGCGTACGAATATCACCCAGCTGATCCGTAATGCGGCGACGATGGTACCGCGTATCGTCAGCTATTCGGTTTCGTTTATCAGCCGTGTATTTGACTTCTTCATCGGTGTGATCATTGCCCTGTATATCCTGCTGGATGAGGAGAAGTTTACGCTTCAGATCAAGAGAGTTGTCTATGCGACACACAGTCCGCAGGGTGTGGAAAGACTGGGCAGGATCGCCAGACTGACATCTACGATGTTTAACAGTTTTATCTTCGGCAAGGCTCTGGATTCCCTGATCATCGGTGTGATCTGCTGGTTTGTGACAACACTGATGAATATTCCGTATGCGCCGCTGATCTCGTTCATCGTCGGTCTGACCAATATGATTCCTGTATTCGGACCGTTTATCGGTGCCATCCCGAGTATATTTATCCTGCTGATCATCAACCCGGCAAAAGCGCTGGAGTTTACGATCTTCGTGGTCATTCTGCAGCAGGTTGACGGCAATATCATCGGTCCCCGTATCCTCGGTGATTCCCTCGGTCTGCCGGCTCTCTGGATCATGTTTGCGATCATTGTCGGCGGTGCCATGTTCGGCGTCATCGGTATGTTCCTGGGTGTACCGATCTTCTCCGTGATCTATTATCTGATCAGGGATGCGATCTATACACGATTGGCGGAAAAGAATATCAAGATCAAATAAGCCACACTGTGGCTTATCTTTATATCCATATGTTTGAGATAACGACAGAAAGATTACTGCTGCGAAGAATATGTCCTGAGGACGCAGAGGATATCTTTGACATTGTTTCTGACGAAGAGACGACCCTGGATGAAGGGGGTTTCCACGCGTTTGAGGAGATGGATGAAGAGTTCCGTGATCTGATCAGGGTATTCTGCCGTCAGGAAAGATACGGTATCATCCTGAGGTCACAGAACAAGCTGATCGGACTGCTGGTTCTGCAGAGAGAGGAAATGCTTATCGGGGAAGCCGAAGCCGGATTTGTCATTCACCGTGATTACCGCCGGAAGGGCTATATGACGGAGGCAATGACTGCTCTGCTGGATGTCTACTTTACCCATACCGGACTGCGCAGTGTGCTGGCACGCTGCTTTACCTACAATACAGCTTCTTCGGCAATGCTGGAGAAGATCGGCTTTCAGTATGAAGGTATGGAATACAAAGCGTTCTATCACGAAACCAGAGGCAGAGTGGACCTCAGGTGTTACAGAATGGAGAAGAGGAAATGGAAAGAGAGTTTAAGGCCGGAGATATCGTTTCTCACTTTAAAAGAGAACTGCTGAGTGAAAAGGAAAAACAGACAGATACGTATCTGTACAGGATCATCGGTACCGCGGTTGACAGTGAAGATGGTTCCGAGGTCATGGTCTATCAGGCTCTGTACGGGGATATGCGCATGTATGTACGGCCTCTGGATATGTTCATGAGCGAAACAGATCATGCCAAGTATCCTGAGATCCGTCAGAAGTACAGATTCGAACTGTATCGGAAATGAGTCTAAAAAAGAGATCGTGTGATCTCTTTTTCTTTTACAGGGCAAACAGCATGTCCTTGTATCTCGGCAGGGGATATCTCTCCTCGGAGGCTGTTCTTTCATATTCATCCATGGCACTGCGGAGATCTTTCAGGTCTGCACACAGGACATCACGGATCTTCTGACCGTTTTCATAGCTGCACGGCTCACTGTAGATCCTTGCGTAATCACTGCGGAGTTTATCCGTCAGTGTGCAGATCGCGTCCATGTCACTGCAGAGCTTGGCTGTATGCTTGCGGATATAGGCGGATGTCTCGGGCAGGGCGGCATAGAATGCATATTCCTTTGCGGCTGCCGGCAGGATGATCTGCTCGGACATCTCGATCATCGTCTTGACTTCAATACCGATCGTATTCCGGTACTGTTCACGGTAGATCTCCTTGCGGGCATCCAGTTCCACCTTTGTATAGACGCCGTGCTTTGCGAACAGATCAACAGTTACAGGGGAGTTGATGTATTCGATGGCTTCTACATACGAGGTGATATTGGGAAGACCGCGTCTTTTCGCTTCTTCGACCCAGGCTTCGGAATAACCGTCACCGGAGAAGAGGATCTTACTATGATCGTGGATGATATCTGCACAGATCTCAAGGGCTTTGGCTCTGACATCCTGGAGGTACTTGATACCTTCCAGCTGATCGGAGATCTCGTTCAGAGACTGTGCCATGATCGTATTCAGCACCGTGTTCGGGAAAGCACCGGACATCGAGGAACCTACCATACGGAACTCAAACTTATTTCCGGTAAAGGCTACAGGTGATGTACGGTTGCGATCGGTATTATCGTGAGGAATATAGGAGAGACCGGCGATTGGGTTAAATTCCGGCTTCTCTGTTTTTGTCTCGGTCTTTTCAGGCTTGTGCAGACCGCGCAGGATCTCTTCGATATAGGAACCAAGGTAGATCGAGATGATTGCCGGGGGAGCTTCGCTGGCGCCGAGACGGTGATCGTTTCCGACACTGGCAGCACTCATCCGCAGTAACTCAGGATAGGTATCCACAGCCTTGATGAAGGCACAGACAAAAACCAGGAAACGGATATTCTCGGCAGGCTTGTCACCCGGCGCAAACAGGTTCAGACCTGTATCGGTAACGATCGAGTAGTTATCATGCTTACCTGAACCGTTGATGCCGGCAAAGGGCTTCTCATGAAGCAGACATGCCAGACCATGCTTGGAAGCAGTCTTCTTTAGTGTTTCCATGACCAGCTGATTCTGATCTACCGTAACATTGGCGTTATTGTACAGAACAGCCAGTTCAAACTGTCCGGGTGCCACCTCGTTATGCTCGGTCTTTGAGTAGATACCAAGCTTCCACAGTTCCCGGTTAACATCCTTCATGAAGCCGGAGACACGGTCAGGAAGGGCACCGAAGTAGTGATCGCTGAGTTCCTGTCCCTTAGGTGCCGGGGCACCGAACAGTGTACGTCCGCAGAAGCGCAGATCATCACGCTTGTTAAAGTGCTCCTGATCTACGAGGAAGTATTCCTGCTCAAGTCCGGACATCGGTGTGCAGGAACGTACATCCTTTTCACCGAGAAGATTCACAGTTCTTGTAGCGGCAGTACTGACAGCCTTGATCGAACGCAGCAGGGGGTCCTTCTTGTCCAGGGATTCACCGTTGTAGGAGACAAATACCGTTGGGATACACAGGACATTGTCACGAATGAAGGCAGGAGAAGTAACATCCCAGTATGTATATCCTCTGGCCTCAAAGGTGGCCCGCAGACCGCCACTTGGGAAACTGGACGCATCCGGTTCACCTTTGATCAGGGTTCTGCCGGAGAAGTGTGTCAGCGGCTCTCCGCGATCATCTTTGTCGATAAAGGATTCATGTTTTTCGGCGGTCACACCGGTCATCGGCTGGAACCAGTGCGTGTAATGTGTAGCTCCTTTCTCAAGAGCCCAGCGTTTCATGGCATGCGCGATCGCATCAGCTGTCTGTCGGTCAAGTGTAGCTTCATCCGCAACTGTCTTCTTCCATGACTTGTATACGGGGCTGGGGAGACGGTCTTTCATCTCCCGTTCGCTGAAGATCATTGAACCAAATTCTTCAAAAGGGGCTTCCATAACAATTCCTCCGTTCACAAAGATATTAAAATCCAAAAAATGATACAATGTCAATGAAATTCCTTTCTATTCGCGAAAATAATTTGAAAAATAGTGAAATTTCCAAAAAATATCAAGAAAAAACGTATTTGCAAATCAGAAATCAACGATAAAAAAGAAAAACCGGATATCCGGCTGTTTCTTAGTAATAATTGAATCCTGAGTATCCGATGTTACCCATTTCCAGGGATTCGTCCATCCGTACTTCCTTGACTTCGGGGACTTCATCCATCAGGATCGCCTGGATGCCTTCGGTCAGTGTCTGATCGATGGCCATACATCCTGCACATGCGCCAAGCATGCGTACGGTAACGACACCATCTTTATAATCAATCAGCTGTACGTCACCTCCGTCAGCCTGAATGTAAGGTCTGATCTTGTTTATGGTCTTTTCGATCCTTTCCAGAAGATCAGCAGCGACGGTTTCTTTTTCCAATTCACTCATTTCAGAACCTCTTTCTATACGCAGAAGTGGAAGATCAGCGCAATGGCCAGACCCAGACATATACCGCCGATGACTTCTGTCCACTTATGGCCTAAAACATCCTTGATCTTGGTGTCATAGATGGGATCATCAAACGATGTGTTGAGCTGTTCCTGAATATCCTTGAGCAGCTGCTGGGTGATCTTGATATTCTGCCCGGAGTAATATCTTACGTTGGCTGCGTCATAGATCACGATCAGTGAGAAAGCAAGCGTCACCGCGAAGATCGTGGAACTGAAGTGTTCCTGCAGGCCTACAGACATTGACAGCGATGATACCAGAGCACTGTGTGAGCTCGGAAAACCACCGGTGCTGAAGATATATCCCCATCTCCACTTATGTGTGGAAAAATAATAAAACAGAGGCTTCAGTACCTGAGCCAGTATTGCTGATATCAGTGCTGACCAGAAGGGATACATCGTCCGTAACATATTTACCTCCTCAAAAGTATAGCACATCAAAAGTAGCGTGTGATATACTTGACACGAAGTAATTCTGTGATGAAATACGAAGTTGGACAGATAACAGAGGGCAAAGTCACGGGCATACAGCCGTACGGAGCTTTTGTATTGCTGAATGACAATGTGACAGGCCTGATCCATATCTCTGAGATCAGTGACGGATATGTACGTGATATCACGAGATATGTCAGGGAAGGGGATATCGTCAGAGTCAAAGTCATCGACTATGACAGGAATGCCAGACAGGCCAGATTATCCCTGAAAGCTCTGCATCCGAATACCCGCAGTCACCGTCGGAATTACACACAGAAAGCGACAATGCCTGAAAATAAACTGGGCTTCTCCTCCATCGCGGGAATGATGGATGAGTGGATCACAGAGGCAAAGGAGAGGAAAAATGATTAAGTTTGATGAGACACACGGACATCTTCAAAAGAGTATCGAGAGTTATCAGGAAACGGTAAACAGGATCCACGAACAGATCGTAAACAAGACCGGTGCCGGAAATGACTACCTGGGATGGCAGGACTGGCCGGTAAACTACGACAAAGAGGAATTTGAGAGAATCGTTGCTCTGGGTGAGAAGCTGAAGGACAAGGCAGAAGTGATCGTTGTCTGCGGTATCGGCGGTTCCTACCTCGGCGCAAGAGCTGCCATTGAGATGATCCAGGGACTGTATCCTGACAACGGACACGAAGTGATCTTTGCCGGCAACACCTTCTCCAGTACATATCTGAAGCAGGTCCTGCATCATATTAAAGGCAAGAGCGTGATCCTGAATGTCATCTCCAAGAGCGGCACAACAACGGAAACAGCACTGGCTTTCCGTATCCTGCGCGAATACATGGAAGAAACATACGGCAAGGAAGAATGCAAAGAGCGTATCATTGCGACAACGGATAAGGCCCGCGGCACCCTGAAGGCACTGGCTGACAAGGAAGGCTATCAGACCTTTGTGATCCCCGATGATATCGGCGGCAGATACTCTGTACTGACAGCTGTAGGCTTACTGCCGATGGCTCTTGCGGGTGTTGATATCCGCACTGTCATGGCCGGTTTCCTCAAGGCATACGAAGAACTGGGCACAGCTGATCTGCAGAAGAATACTGCTTACAGATATGCAGTATCCAGACGTATCCTGCAGAATCAGGGCTATAACGTTGAGATGTTTGTGACATATGAACCGCAGCTGGCGATGCTTGCGGAATGGTGGAAACAGCTCCTCGGTGAATCTGAGGGTAAAGAAGGAAAGGGTATCCTGCCGGATTCTGCGACCTTCTCCACAGACCTGCACAGTCTCGGTCAGTTTATCCAGGAAGGCAATAAAGTCCTCTATGAGACGGTCTTTACGGTTAAGGAGCCTACACTGGATATGACGGTTCCGAATGATCCCGAGAACTCCGATAATATGAATTATCTTGTCGGCAAGAGCCTCGACTGGGTCAACAAGCAGGCATTCAGAGGTACTCTGGAAGCACATGAAGTTACAGGCAATGTTCCTAACCTGATCATTGAAGTTCCCGATATGAAGGAATATACGTTCGGTTATATGTGCTACTGGTTCTTCATTGCAACAGCGATGACCTGCTATATGCTGGATATCAACCCGTTCAACCAGCCCGGTGTAGAAGTATACAAGAAGAACATGTTCAAGCTTCTCGGCAAGCCTGAATAGACGAAACGATAAACTCCGGTTTG
>CADBMY010000073.1 GCA_902795905.1 uncultured Erysipelotrichaceae bacterium | reverse complement strand
TGACATATCGATATGTGCTACTTTTGCGAGATCCTTGCCTACACCTTCCAGTTCATTGCCCTCCGCATCCAGGAAGCGTACACCGAGTGCTCTGGCACAGCCCATACCGCCGTCGTTGGTCGCAGAACCGCCGATTGCCACGGAGATATCACGGCATCCGTTTTTCAGTGCATGCAGGATCAGTTCTCCGGTACCGTATGTTGTTGTATACCGGGGATCTCTTTTCTCTTCCGGAACCATCGGCAGACCTGAAGCGGCTGCCATTTCGATCACTGCCTTACCATCATCAAAGATACCGTAGGAAGCTTCCGTCTCCTCCATCAGAGGACCATGTACCGGAATCTTTACATAACTTCCGCCTTCGGCAGAAACAACCGCATCCACGGTTCCTTCACCGCCGTCCGCCACCGGTACAGAGGATACTTCACATTCACCGAAGACAGTTTCTGCCGCCTGTGCCAGCAGTTCTGCTGTCTTCTCACTGGTAAGACTTCCCTTAAAAGAATCAGACGCAAATAACAGTTTCATCATTAATCTCCTTTATAACTGAGATACATCTATCATATCATTTCCGAAAGCTTTCGTACCCGATAAAGAAAAAGACAGACAAATGTCTGTCTCAGAGATCACGCAGCGTACCTCTGCTTGAATGCGTTGTAGCATCTTACCCACAGGATCGCCTGCAGGATGGATGTGACTGTCCAACTCAGCGGGAAGCAGATATACAGGTAGCTGAGTTCATGATGGAGCGGGAAGTACAGCCAGAGATAGGCAAGACGCACACCGCAGATGCCGGTCATCGTCAGCAGTGTCGGCAGTGTGGAATAGCCCATACCGCGCAGAGAACTGACAAAGACATCCATGATACCGTTCAGGAACAGGAACATGCATACCCAGAACAAGCGGTACATACCGGCCTGAATAACTTCCTCACTGTTGGTGAAGATCGACATGAAGAACTCTCCCTTGTACCAGCCGAGAAAGCCGATCGCAATACCGGAGACGATCGTCAGCCACAGGGTCGTAAGCATGATACGTTTGATATTCCCGACATTGCCGGCACCGGCATTCTGTCCCGTAAATGTGATCGCCGCCTGTGTGAAGGCACCGGTTCCGATATAGACATAGCCCTCAATGTTGGCAGCCGCGCTGTTTCCGGCAACGACAGCAGAGCCGAATGAGTTGACACCGGACTGAACGACAACATTACTGATCGAGAACATCATACCCTGCAGACCGGCAGGAAGACCGATCGAGATGATATCCCTGGCCATCTTTTTATCAAAGCTGATCTGTTTCGGGTAGAGCTTGATCACGCCTTCATTTCTGATCAGCGCTATAGTTACCAGGAAAGCCGCAACCGCCTGCGAAATGACTGTCGCAATCGCAACACCGGCAACACTCATCTCCAGAACAACGACGAAGAACAGGTTCAGCAGTACATTCAGCACACCGGAAATTGCCAGGAAGATCGTCGGTCTTGTCGTATCACCGTCACTGCGCAGGACAGCGGCTCCGAAGTTATAGACCATCATGAAGATCGAACCGGCAAAGAATATCCGCATGTACAGGATAGAGCGGTCAATGATATTGGCAGGTGTCGCCACCAGTGTAAGCATCTGTTTGGAGAATACCTGACCGATCAGGATCATCAGGATACCTCCGGCAATGGCTATAAAGTACGAAGTGTGTACAGCCGAATGAATGCCGTCCGGTTCCCCGCGTCCGATCATTCTGGCAATCACAACGTTGGCACCGACACTCAGACCGTTAAAGATCGCAGTCAGGAAAAAGACGATCGAGCCTGTGGCCCCGACAGCAGCCAGTGCCTCCTGTCCGGAGAACTTTCCGACAATAACGGTATCTGCAGAATTAAACAGCATCTGCAGCAGGGATGACAGCATCAGCGGTACTGCGAAGATAAACATATTCTTCAGCAGGGGACCGTTTACCATGTCCAGTGACTGTGTTCTTCTATTCATAGAAACCTCTTAAAAATGCAAAAGGAATTATACAATGTTTTGCGTATATTAAAACACCAAGTTTATAAGTAAGGGCTTACATACAGAGAATCCTGTTAGACTGGACTGACAGGCATCCGGGATGATACTGTGAAATCAGGCAGAATACACTCGTATTCAGTTGATCAAAGCCTGCCGCATGGTTAAGCAGTGCGTAATAAACATGCTTGCGGAGGTCATATGTTAACTTTATTGAGTATCCACAACGGGCAGTCCTGCTTTATTACCTGGCTGATCGGTACGATCGGCAGATCCCTGATGCCTGTATTCAGTGACAGAGATCTTCCCCTGCGGATGATCCGCAATCTCGGGGACGGCGGGGTCATTATCAGCTACAACAATCACCGGTATGCATTAGATGCGGATACCGCACAGTTCATCAAGGTATCCCTCGAACAGGCTTAGACGTCATTACCGTGTAATGACGTTTTCTTATACGTAAAAAGGAAGGACAGTGTCCTTCCTCTTTGTATGTTTTATCTTTTTTTACTTGTCGAGTTTCTCGTTCAGTTCCTTGATATCGTTAGCGAGAGAATCCGCAACTTCACGCTTCTCTTCAACACGCTTCTGGATACCGCGGATACGGTCGAAGTCCTCTGTCTCGTATTCCTTGATCTGGAGTTCTTCGATCTCGGCACGTACCTTCTTCAGGGTCTCTTCCTTACGGGTGATGATATCCTTGAATCTCTTCTGGCTGTCTTCATGCTTGGCATCCCAGAACTTGTTCTTGGCCTCCTTGAAGGTCTCCCACAGTGTATCATTGCTGTCTTTACCGGAGAATCCTGCCGCCTTCCACTCCTTGTCGATCTCCTTCATTCTTTCGGTGATCTGCTTGGAGAAGTCAGACTTTTCAACGATCTCCTTAACTTCATCGATCAGTTTATTCTTGATCTCTGCGCTCTTCTTCTGTGTTTCTCTCATTTCACTGAAGAATGCCTTACGGTTGTCGAAGAATGTCTTTCTGAGTTCACTGAACTGTGCCCAGAGACCATCATCGAATTCACGTCCTGAACTTCCGGCTTTCTTCCATTCTTCCATCAGTTCATTCATCTTCTCACCGGCTGCCTTGAAGTTTGTGCTCTTGACAACTTCCTTAGCCTGTTCGATGATCTCTTCCTTCTTTACCTTGCTGGCAGCTCTGATCTGATCCAGGTTGGCAAAGTATTCTTTACGCTTAGCGTTGAAAGCATTGGAATACTCCTTGAACTGAGCCCACAGTTCATCTTCCATACTGCCTGCGGAACGGATATCTCTGAACTCACGGCGCAGATTCTCAAAAGCTGCCTGAGTCTCTTTCCAGCTTGTGGATTCAGCCAGTTCCTTAGCCTTCTCAATGATCGTCTGCTTATCGGCGATGTTGCGCTTAATTTCTTCCTGATGTGTGCTGTGAGACTCTACGAGCCGGTTGAACCATGCCGTATTGCTTGCCTCTTTCGGTGTGTTCCAGTTCTTGATCGTCTTCCATTCCTGTTTCAGAGCTTCGAACTTTTCTTCTGCATCAGCATCTGTGCTGTCTTCTAAAGCAGCCATGGTACGGCAGATCTCCTGCTTCCTGTCGATTGCCGCAATCATGTCTTCAAGCGCATGATCACCGCTGTCTGTAGTGTACTCGATCTCTCCGCCTTCAGATGCAGGCTTCTGCAGTGAGAACATGATATGCTCTCCGTCAATATCAATACCGAACCAGCGTCCGTGTCCGTCTTCCGCATCCTCTCTCGGCATTACAGGGTTTCCGTCGGCATCCTTTGCACCGTACAGAACTTCCACGACACTGCCGCCGAATGTCCCCTCACGTTTACGAATGTTGATCTTCGCAAACTTTTCATCAAAATCTTTTAATTCTTTCCAATCCATTTGAATACTCCTCTATCTGCGCAATATTACACTACTATATATTTTAGCCTATTTTTTTTAATTTACTAGTTTTGTTAAGTTGATTGCCCATTTATTTGACAATAATCTGCGCATTCCAAGCAATGCACGGACGACCTGTTCCATCTGAACGATCAGGAAGACAACGATAAAGTTCGTCAGACCGAGCCACAGAACACTGATATATGCCAGCGGAATACCGACAGTCCACATGATGCCTGCATCCAGGAACATCAGATAACGGGAATCACCGCCGGAACGAAGCGCCGAGAAAATAACAACAATGAAGAGACGCATGGCGATCCTGAGCGAGGATACCCTGACAACACCGACTGCGATTCTGTATACTTCCGCATCGGTCATGCCGAAGAGATCAACCAGCGGTCCCGCAAACCCGGAGATCAATACCACAAAGACCACTGCCAGGATCAAAGACATCGTAATGAAATAACGGCTCATGCGGATCGCGTCATCCCTGCGTCCGGCGCCGAGTTCGGCCCCTAGCATCATGGCGGTTGCGACACTGAGTCCGTTGCATATGCTGAAGAACATTCTCGTGATCGTGTTGCCTACATAGTATGCATCGGTGACCTTGGTGCCGAGCAGTGCATATGCCTTGATAAACATGGATGAACCGAAGCCGAAGAATGCCTCGTTGATGATCGTCGGGATCGTTCTGTGCATGATCGGACGGATAAAGCGCAGATCAAGACTGAAGATCTGTTTCAGGGTACCGATAAACGGCACCTTCAGGACCTTTGAAACGATCATATACGAAAACAGTGATACATACTGGGCAATGACGGTGCCGAAAGCCGCACCGCGCACACCGAGGGCAGGAAAACCGAATTTACCGAAGATCAGCAGATAATTGAAGATCAGGTTACAGGTCATACTGCCGATACCGATCCACATCGGAATATTGGTCTTGTGAATGGAACGGAACATGTGGTTGTATACCATGGCCAGAGCCATCGGTACATATGCATATTTTACGATCTGCAGATATAACAGACCGTCTTCGATAACAGCCGGATCTTTGACATAGAAATGCATGATCGGTCTGGCAAAGAATAACGCTGCCAGAAACCACAGAAAGGTAATGATAAAGTTCAGGATCAGTGCCAATCCGAAGGTACGCTTCATATTGCGGAAATCGCCGGCGCCGAAGAACTGTGCCGCAAAGATGCCGACACCTTCAAGCACACCGAAACAGATGCTGATCGCCAGCTGTTCCAGCTGACTGCCGACACCGACAGCCGAGACTTTGCCGATCCAGGAGACCATCATCGTATCAACGATACCCATGGCACTGCTGAGCAGCTGCTGAAGCATGGAGGGTATGGCAAGTTTTGCGGATTTACTGTAGAACTCTTTATCTCCGAAGTACTTTCCGGGTTTTGCGCTGATCTCTGTCATATTAATCCTCAGGTGTTTCTATACTATCGTATTTTCCTGCTGACTGCCATGGATTTACAACTGTTTTTTTACTGAGGATCAGATAGTTTCAGGCATGATAAAACCGTCCTGCTGAACAGGACGGTCTCATGACTGTCAGTTGGTTTTCCCGTAGTATTCTTCCATGGTCAGACCGGAGGCTTTGATCCTGCCGGCTTCCTCAACACCGACATAGCGCCAGTGCCAGGGTGAACCCATGATACCGGTGATATTTTCCTTACCGGTCGGATAACGTTCGATAAAGCCGTATTCATGGGCGTGATCCTGCAGCCATGTATATGTGGGATACCCGGTAAAACAGGTATTCAGGTCACAGTATCCGCTCCAGTTGCCAAGATCTGCGGCGAGACCAAGCTGATGCTCACTGGCACCGGGCGTCGCATCCATCAGTGATGTCTTCTCTTTGCCATAGCGGTAGAGATACGTATTGTACAGTGAAGTCTGTTCCCTGTAGGATCGGTAACCGCTGATCAGTTTCAGAGTGATACCGTCATTCAGGGCTGCTCCGATCATCTTTTCCATCGCATCAGCAGCTTCACTGCGCATCATCTGCGGGTGATCACTGCGGACATTGACCGTACGCAGATCCTGCGGTGCATAACTTGACGATACGGTATATGTCTTATTCAGCAGACGGGTCATACTGTCATCACTGGTGATATCCGCATCAGGTACTGCCGGTGTCGGCACCGGTGTGCTTTCCGGTGTTGTCTCAGGTGTTGCCTCCGGGGTCTCTTCGGGTGTTTCCGAAGGTGTCTCTGCCGCCGGGGTTTCGGGTACAGCTGAGGCTGTGGCACTGGCTGTCGGTCTTACCGGTGCTGACGGTTTGACCTTTCCGAAGAATTTCAGGTATGCAAGTCCCAGCAGGATCAGACAGCTCAATACGGCGATCACCGTGATTTTTTTCTTTACGCTTCTGTTCATATCAGCCTCCGAATATGGCTTCCGGTCTTACCCGGCACGGTGCACTGTTTCCAGCTTCGCAGCGCAGATTGTATCCGGTCGTACCCCAGCCGGCATTGAAGGCCAGGTCACCGTTCCAGTTTGCGGCATATCTGGCAAAGTTATCAGCGCTGCCGAGATAATACACTTCGATATGACAGTGAGGTCCCGAACTGTTTCCGGATGTGCCTACGGAAGCGATACGGTCACCGGCACTGACAACGGTACCGGCTGCGATCGTGGTTCCCTTTAACAGATGACTGTAGGACATACCGTAAAGACCGCCGTCGACCTTGAACAGTGCGAAGACCTGATTGCCGCCGCCCCAGGCACCGCCGTATGTACAGCCATTGCCGATATAGCCGTCATCACAGCCATCCGTACTATGCAGGATAACACCGTTGCCGGCTGCCACAACTGCTGTACCCTTGGCTGCCACAAAGTCTGCACCTAAATGCAGAGCACCGGAATAGTAGTGCCAGGTTCCGGCATTGGCATTGATATGCCCGCCGACGATCGGGTATGTCCAGCTTCCTGCCGCCACCACTTCGTTCAGTTTTTCGGTAATGTCAGCCATTGTCTGCTGGATCCAGGCGATATTCGAAGCGATCTTGTTGCCCTGTGCCTGCAGTTCCGCATACTGTCTCTGCATTTCCTCTTCCAGCAG
>CADBMY010000072.1 GCA_902795905.1 uncultured Erysipelotrichaceae bacterium | reverse complement strand
TCCGTCATCAATATGCCTGCAGAAGAACGGAACCGGTTATACGAAGAGATCGGGATACATTATCTGCAGAAACGTACAGCGTTTGCCTGTCAGTATGATCAGAAAGAAGATATACGCAGATATTACGCAGAACTGAAAGAAAAGACGGCACCCGGTAAGAGGTACCGCCGCATGGTATGGCGAAAGCTGTATCCTGCATATGATCTGTTCTGCAGAGCGGGACGCAGAGTGAAGCGTACGCTTGTACGTGCAGGCAGAAAGGACTAACGTTTACGCAGGAGCTTCCTGAGTTTCCGGGGCAGTGCTGTTACAGCACGTCCGATACGGAAACTGAGGGAGTTTTTCAGTTTCTGCATATCCTCCGTAAGCTGTTCGATCCTGGCCTGCTGCAGGGCTTTCTGTGTATTCAGCAGGAAGATCTGACGGTCATCGAGATCTTCGCTGTGCAGCCATTCTGCAGAGTGGTAAGCCTGCCGGAGAGCTGTATTGATTCTTCGCATCTGCTGAATATATACGGGATTGATGTAGAAATCCTCGGGATGATCAAGCATTTGTGTATCAGGAAAGAAGTGAAAGACCAGTTCGGCGGCAGCTTCGGCATATGCCTGCGGGGCATTCTCCATGCGTGATAAGCCGTAGCTGAGATGCAGAAGAGAGAGATTCACATATCCCCGTTCAACTGCAGAATACAGATTCCGTCTCTGCAGTTCATCATGGATCAGTTTCTCACTCTGTATAAAGCACAGCGGATGATCAGCCTTATGCGCCTCAAGACCGGTCCGGTTATCCCGGCGGTAGTTGACCAGCACATCTTCGGTCCAGGCGATCCGCTCTGCCAGACACGATGCCATAAAGATGAAGTATATATCTTCGGTATTGGCAAGGGAAGGGAACTGCAGTCCTGCGTCCTGAATAAACGATGTCCGGTACAGGTTTGTCCAGAGGGCAACGGTATTGATCATGCGCAGATCATCATGACAGTCTGTGTGTGAGAGTACGGGATGACCTTTAAGAAGATCGAGATGCAGACCGCGGGCTTCTCCGTACGTATTCGTATCAGTGTCGTAGAAACGGTGTCTGCACATCGTGATATCGGCTGATGTCTCTTCTGACCGTGCATACATGGTCTTTAACAGATCCTTTTCGAAGAAGTCGTCAGCATCCAGAAAGATCATATATCTGCCGGAAGCGTGCGCAATACCGGTATTGCGGGCAGGACCGGGACCCTGGTTCTCCTGGTTCAGGACATGTATGCGTGTATCTTTTGCGGCATATTCCGCAAGGATCTCAGGTGATCTGTCCGTGGATCCGTCGTTGATGCAGAGCAGTTCAAAGTCCTGCAGGGACTGCGAAAGGACCGTATCCAGAGCCTGTCTCAGATACGTTTCGGCATTATATACGGGCATGATCACCGATATGGATGTCTGGTTACTGTTCATCAAGATACACATATTATATACGCTTCTATCTGTTATGATACAGTTGTACAGGAAATATATGATGAAGGAAATGGAAAGAAAACAGAATATCTGCACCGGTGAACCCGTTTTCAGCATTGTCATGCCGGTATATCAGGCTGAGCAGTTTCTTTCAGCGCGGATAGAGAATCTGTTATCACAGACATTTGAAGACTTTGAACTGATCCTTGTGAATGACGGCTCCACAGATGCCAGTGCTGTGTTCTGTGACAGCTATGCGGATAAAGATGTAAGGGTCCGTGTCGTCCACCAGACAAACCAGGGTGTCTCTGCTGCCAAGAATGCCGGACTGGCACAGGCCAGGGGCAGGTATATCTGGTTTGCGGACTGTGATGATACGTCTTCTCCCGTATTTCTTGAGAAGGTATATCCGGAACTGGAGAATGGTGCTGATGCTGTATCGGTGAACCGGAACGTCATTGATACCGATGGCACCAGAACAGAGTATACCCGGAAGTATGAAGTGCTTACGGCAGAGAATGACGAAGAGCGCCTGCAGATGGTCAAAGACGTTGCTTTCCGGAAAGAGATCGCCTGGGAGAACTGGGCGCTTGTGTTCAGACGTTCGCTGATCACGGAGAATCATATCCGGTTTCCCGAAAAAGAGATCAGTTTCGGAGAAGATATGTATTTTACGTTCTGCTGTCTTCTGCATATCCGGAAACTGGTATTACTGCCGGATGATCTCTATACCTACAGAAGACGGGAAGGGTCACTGTCTGATCGGTACGGAAGAAATGTCTCGCTTACGGTCATGAACCGGAATGCCGAACTGCTGTATCAGTACTGCGAAAAGACAGGGAATGCAGAGATCCTGCTCAAAAACTTTCCGCTTCTCTGGTATGCCTTTACGGAACGGGAGTTCTTCAAGGGTGCAGTTATGCTGGAGAAGGACAGCAGGGCTCCGGTAAGACAGATATATACGGAACAGCTGCGTGATCCGTTTGCACAGCGCATGCTTGAGGAAGTGATGATACGGCGCAAAGAACTGCAGAGACTGGCAGATCCCTGGCTTTTTGACTGTAATATGAATCTGCTTGCCTATCTCTCCGGAAGGTCCTATCCGACATATTTCATACATCATATCCGGAACCGGGCAAAAAGAAAGTACAGATATCTTACCGGGAAGTACAGGGGATGATGTACTGCTGTAATTCCTGCATAGTTTTGTTATAATAAATGCGCAGTATTCTGCGCGTTTTTAATATGAGTAACTTAAAGAGATATACGTTATATGTGATCAATCTTGCGGATGTGCTGGCGATCTTCATGGCATATGCGCTTTCTTGTTTTGTGCGGTTTGTCCTGTATCCGGGAAGAATGGGCAGTGTCGGGGAGTATCACCGCTTCCTGATGATCGTACTTGTTGTCTATGTGATCATTAACTTTACATCTCTGTATAAGTCGGATGACTTCCTGAAGAGATCGGTCGTGATCGAGGCTGTATCCGTGGTCAAGATGACCGTATACATGCTGGCGATCACAGCGGTGTACTTTAACTTTGCCAAGATCAATATCATCTATTCACGTGTGTTTGAGGGCTTCTTCTTCGGCACTCTGCCGGTGTTTTCGTTACTGCTCAGGTATATCTTCAAGAAGGTGCTTATACACCGTTACAGACAGCCGGGAAGCGGTGAGAAGGTCGTGATCCTGACCGATTCCGCAAGAGCAGAGACACTTCTGAATCAGGTCAATAACGGTACCGACTGGCGTTACAGTATAGCCGGTTTTGTGCTGACGGATGACAGTACTCTGAAGAATATCGGCGGTATCCGGGTCATCGCGAATAAAGAGAACATGTTTGATAAACTCAGTACCACGGATTATGATGCGATACTGATCGATACCGAAGATGCCAGTAAGGAAGAAGTCTCCGCACTGACACAGGAGTTCTTTAAAGCCGGTAAGATCATCCACATGGGGATCAGGGAACTGCAGGTACAGGATGTACACAGATTCCTGGATAATGTCGGTGATGTACAGGTCGTGACATACCGC
>CADBMY010000071.1 GCA_902795905.1 uncultured Erysipelotrichaceae bacterium | reverse complement strand
TATCCCGGATACAGCTTTGTGGTGACATCATGACCGGTATCGATCAGCCAGTTGCTTGTCTGGTATACACCTGTACCGTACTGTCCGACAGGGTCCTGGTCACCGGCAATATTCAGGATCGGCAGATCTGTCGGCACCTTCTTTGCCCACTCTTCACCGGTGATCGCTTCCATCATCTGCTGGAAGTACAGCCATGCCCGGTTCGTCGTCGGCTTTGTGAAGGCATCGAACGGATCTTCGGCATGATCCTTCTGTACCCACGGATCATCACAGATCCACTCATTGCCAAGTTTTACACCTTCCTTGCAGCGGGCAAACATCCAACCCATAAACTTGGCCCCAAGCGTAGGATCAGCTTCTTCTCCCTTGCCTTCATTGACCAGTTTCTTCAGCAGCGCAATGCTTTCATCGAGGTTAGGCCACACACCTGTAGTTCCGCAGAGGGTGGCACCATTCAGATCTTCACCGTACTTGGCAATATACAGTCTGGTAATGAATGATCCCATACTGTGACCAAACATGAAGTACGGAATATCCGGATACTTCTCGGCAACGATGTCATGGAGCTTCTTCTCATCCTCCATCATTGTCGTGTATCCGTGATCGCCCCAGTCGCCCCAATGGTCATTTTCGATTGCAGTCTTGCCATGTCCGACATGATCGTCTGCCGCCACGATATATCCTGCCTCCATGAACGAAGTGATCATGTGCAGATATCTGCGGGAATGCTCACCAAAGCCGTGCACAAGCTGAATGACACCTTCCGGTTCACATGCAGGTACATATACCCATCCGTAAACAGTGTCTCTCTCGTTGAATGATAAAAACTTAACTTCATGCAGCATATTATCTTACCTCCGGAGTATCCTCATACTCCTCTTTGTTAAGTTAATCATACCACGGAACACGTGCACTCAGTAGTCAAACTGATGATAGTACCGGCGGATCGTCCGCGGATGCCTGAGATACAGTTCAAGATATGCATCGATGCGGTTATTGACAGCCCGCATGACAAGATGGGAGATGCTGCCGCGGTATTCTTCACGGATACCGTTCATGGCAAATTCACCTGTATCGATGATCGTATAATTCTCACATACTTTCGGCAGGAATCTGCTGACTCTCTCAGCCAGAGGTCTCTGTTCATCTTCACCCATGTACAGGATCACCGGTGTATCCCGGGTAATGACCTCCAGCATGCCATGGAAGAACTCCTGACAGGAAATGACTCTGGTACGGATCCAGAACTGTTCTTCCCAATAGCACATACCGGCGGAATAGGCAGCACCATACTGGTTTCCGGAGGCGATCAGGTAATACGGCATGTCCGGTCTTTCCGCCAGCTGATCAGCGATCCTGCGGGCAAATCCTGCCGCCCAGACATCTGCCTCCTTCTCCGTATCCGCCAGAGCCTGCGCGAGATACTCCTCCATGTTCAGGCAGTAATCCTCGTATTCGTCAAACTCTCCGTTTTTATACATCAGGTAGTTGCAGACCATGTAAAACTTCAGCTGCTCATTCTTCGGGTATGTGATCAGGTATTCCTGCATATTCCGACCGGTCAGGGTCGATCCCGGCGTATCCACAAACGCAAATACCCTGCCGCCGATCTCGTGCACACGCTCAGCCATATTGATCATTTCCGGTGTCTCTCCCGATACCGAAGACATGATGACGACCGACTTCGGCGTAAAGCGTCTGTTGCCTGTCGTCACGAACTCTGCCGCATTCTCCGCAAATACGGGCAGTGCAGATCTTCCGCGCATGTATACTTCTGCCTGCATGGCACTGGCATAGGTACCGCCGATGCCCATGAACCAGATACCGTCAAAGCCCTTATCCCAGATCTCATCGACCACTGTTTCGATCTGCCCGCGAAGAGCCAGAGCACCGCTGACACTGTCCAGGATCTCCTGTTCGTCAAAGTCCCGAAGCACAGGATCTTTCTCCTGCCATTTACTGCCTGTATACATTCTTTACTCCCTCCTGTCTGAACGCCCCGTGATATCCAAGTGTTTCTGCTGCTTCACGGGAGCCCTCCTGCATCGCTTCCAAGGTTCCGCAGCCTTTGATCAGTGCCGCAAGAAAACCGGCAATATACGCATCCCCTGCCCCCATCGTGTCAATGATCCTCTCTGCAGGATAAGCTCTGCAGTATGTAAAACCATCCTCATCCAGGCAGAGACTGCCATTCTTTCCCAGGGTAGCGATGATCTTCTGCACACCCGTTTCCTGCATCTGTTTCATCTTTTCCCGCAGCTTCGGATCATCACCTTCTGCCGAAAAGAACAGATATGTCACATACGGAAGAAGCTTGCGCACCTGCGGATCATCTGCCCTGTCCGCCGCATCCAGTGCGATCCTTGCCCCGTGTTCATGAAGATACGGAAAATGTATCTCCTGTCTGCCCCAGTAATCGCACAGACAGATATCTGCCTGTATCAGTTCATGCATGTCCGCTTCCGACAGTGAATACACGCCGCATACGCCTTCGTCATAGTCACCGAGGATCCGTTCGCCATCTTCAAGATACACGTCACACACAGCACTGTTCCCTTCACAGACATGTACATATGATGTATCCATGCCATGACGCACCAGTTCATGCAGGATCACTTCACCGGCACGATCATTGCCAAGCGCCCCGACATAGACAGCCGATATCCCCAGTCCTGAGGCATGAACAGCACTGTTGACAGGACCGCCCCCGGCAAAGCAGATCACTTCACCGTCAAGATGATACCTGTCAATACAGTGACTGCCGAAACATGCCAGCATACCTTTTTTCATGCTCACTTTCATCTCAGTATCATTGTAATATCCCTGTGTATGGGGACAATGCTGAGGAATTCCTGTGTAAACTAAAAGGGACAGATCTCTCTGTCCCTGCTGTTAATCTGTCCAGATATCCTTGGCCAGACGGAAGACAGCCCAGCCCTTCGGCCAGCCGACATACATCGTCGCATGCGTGATGATGGCTGCGATCTCTTCCTTCGTGACACCGTTGTTCTTTGCGTTCTGCAGATGGTAGACGAGCGAAGAATCGGTGATGCCCGATGCCATCAGCGATACGACCGTGATGATACATTTTGTCTTCACATCGATAGCTTCTTCATTCCATACTTCCCCGAAGAGCACATCATCATTCAGGTGTGCAAACATCGGTGCAAACTCACCCAGCTGTTCTCTGCCTGCTGTCTGTACGATCTTTTTCATGATTATTCCTCCGTATATATCGTGATCACCGCGTCATGGTCCTGCGTCAGTACATCTGCATCTTCATCAGCGATCCTGCCAAGCCGTGTATATGCCCATGTATTGGAACCTGTAAAGATGACGATCTGATCACCGCTGTAAAGAACGATATCACCCTTCTCTGTTACTGTCTGTACATCACTGCGGGGCAGCTTCATGCCGAGTGAACCCACCTGTTCAAAGCCGCCGTAGCGGGACAGCTGTACCTGCAGAGCTTCATCCTTTACGGCTTTACGCAGAGTATCCACAGCCTCATTCTGCTGCCAGATGACCTCTACTTC
>CADBMY010000070.1 GCA_902795905.1 uncultured Erysipelotrichaceae bacterium | reverse complement strand
TTGGAGCCGCCCTTACTTGTATCGATCAGCTCATAATGGTCAAGCATGGCCTCCAGTTCATTGATCCTTGCCTGGATCTGTGCCTGTCTCTCTCTGGCCGCATCATAGTCAGCGTTTTCCGAAAGGTCACCGAGTGCTCTGGCTTCCTTCAGTTCTTTCAGGTTTTCTTCTCTTTCAACATGGATCAGATGATCATACTCATCCTGCAGTTTTTTCAGACCTTCTTCCGTAACATACGTTACATATACTTTTTCTTCAGACATAAATAACTCCTTTATCAAGCGTATGCATTATACCACCAAGGTACTTCGTTTTCTACTGGTTTTCGGTTTCCGGAGGCAGTGTTTCAACCTTCAGCAGATTGCCGTGCTGATCATACAGCAGCGACATGCAGAAGATATCACCCGGCTTCATCAGCAGCGGTAAAAAAGCTTTATCCCCTTCCCATAACGGAAGTGTCATGATCTCTTCTTCTCTGATCCAGGCCAGAGTGCCTTCATCGCTGTCAACAAACTCTCTGTCACTGACGGTCCCGGTATAGACATACATCTTCTCGCTGTCGATATCGCCGTAACAGAAGTATACGGTGCCGCGGTATGTGAGAGATGCCGGCTTCATTCCGGTCTCTTCCACCGTTTCACGGAATGCGCATGCCCGGGGTGTTTCCCCCTCTTCAAGCTTGCCGCCCGTACCGATCCACTTTCCGGCATTGATATCCTGTTTCTTCTTATCGCGTCTAAGCATCAGCCAGGATCCCTGATCCTGCAGATAGACCAGTGTTGTCCGTATCATCGCAGGTACTTTGACACATTGGCTTCATGTTCAGCCAGGGTCTCGGCGTAATAGATCTGACCTGTACCGTATACATCAGCCATGAAGTAATAATACTTATGCTTGGCCGGATGCAGGGTAGCATAGATAGCATCATATCCGGGATTCAGGATCGGACCCGGAGGCAGTCCGCCGTACTTGTATGTATTGTACGGTGATTCATAGTTGCCGTTAACCTCACAGTCCATCCAGTGATCACCTTTGTCAAAGTCGATTGCATAACAGACTGTGGCACTGGACTGCAGGGGCATATCGATATCCAGACGGTTCCAGAAGACACCGGAGATATTAGCCATCTCGTTGACATCACCGCTCTCAAACTGGACGATACTCGCCAGTGTATAGATCTCATTGATGCTCAGCGAGCTCTTTTTCATATCCGCTTCCAGTTCATTGTAGACTTTCAGTGACTGATCAAGGATCTTCTCCGTGATCTCTTCTGCTGTTGTCTCCTGATAGAAACGGTATGTATTCGGTGCCAGATAGCCTTCCAGCTTGGTGCGGATATCCCGGTTGAACAGATCTTCCGTGATAAACGGATAACGGCCCATCAGTGAACGCAGATATGTCTCATCGTTCCAGAGATTCATCAGTTCATCAGCAGTTACAGAAGTCGCATTGGCGATCTTATTGGCCATGTCTTTTGCCCAGTCACCTTCGACGATCGTTACC
Source organism: uncultured Erysipelotrichaceae bacterium (assembly GCA_902795905.1). Classification (GTDB taxonomy): domain Bacteria; phylum Bacillota_I; class Bacilli_A; order Erysipelotrichales; family Erysipelotrichaceae; genus Bulleidia. The sequence goes on along the minus strand of CADBMY010000070.1, from coordinate 2,886 downwards.
GTTGTATCGTAAACGATGGCATTGGACGCATCACTGATCCAGGTAAAGATCTTCTCCGGATCCCAGCTCTTATCCAGTTCGTATTCACCCGACTTGATATTGCCGAGATCATTTCTTCTCGCAAAAAGATATGCACTGTCGGCATCGCGCACAAGCCCGGCAGCTTCCAGATCATTTGCAACATCCTTTACCGATGATCCGGCTTTGACTTCAAACAGAACAGTTTCCGGAACATCCGATACCGGCTTCAGATTACTTTTATAGCGCATGTACATGACGCCGAAGACGGCCAGAGCCGCAATTGCCAGCAGGAACAGGATACGCAGCGGTCTGATCCTTCTTCTGTGTTTTCTTCTTCTCTTAACAGAACTCATTCGTTTTCTTCCGCTTCTTCCTCAAATGCATTAAGTACTTCTGCACAGACCTCGAGTAATTCCGGATCCTCTACCGCATTCATGTTTCCGTCATCGTCATAGAAGAACGGATAGACATCATCACCGTCACCGATCAGTGCGATATTCTTACCTTCATACTCAAAGGTCAGGATCAGTTCAGCCTGGGTCTCCTGACCGTCATCACTGATCAGTGTAATCATATTTTCACTCATGTTTTCCTCCTAAACAAAAGGCGCAGTACGCCTTCTGTCTTGTTATTGATTTCGAAAGACCGCCCACTCTTAAATAATGCTGCGGTATAACTGCTCACTCAGCGTGTTCTTCCAGATAGAAGCGTACAAGTTCTTCTATGATCTCATGTCTTTCAACAGACTGAATGATGCTTCTGGCATTCTTATGACTTGAGATATATGCAGGATCATTGGAGATCAGATATCCGGCAAGCTGATTGATAGCTGTATAACCTCTTTCTTCCAGTGCTTCCTGAACGAGTTTCAGAACCTGTGCAATATTCTTTCTTCTGACTTCATCAGCGTTAAAACTGACTGTCGGAGAGATATCTTTCTTTGTCATAAGATCACCACCTCACTTGAATTTATTTTAGAACAATTCAGTTCAAAAGTATATACGGTGAGGTTTAAGAATTTCTGATTTTCTCCTTAACGGACTCAACAGCTTCATCAAGATGTGTGAAGTCTCTGCCGCCGGCCTGTGCCATATCCGGACGCCCGCCGCCCTTGCCGCCTGTTTTCTCTGCCGCCAGTCTGACAAGATCACCTGCTTTGAGGCCTTTGTCGATGGCTGCCTTGGATGCCGCACAGACAAAGGTGATCTTCTCATCTGCTGTATTGGTCACAAAGACGAGACCGTCGGTAAGTTTGTTTCTGAGCAGTTCGGCATATTCCTTCATCTTGCCTGTATCCATATCCTTTTCACGGACAAAGAGTACATGAAGATCATTGATCTTCTCAGCTGCCTTAACTTTACTGTCAGCTTCTGCAATCAGTGCCTTGCCTCTTGCTTCCGCAACCTGTTTGCGCAGTGTGCTGTTTTCTTCCTGCAGCTGACGGATCTTGTCCTGCAGACCCTGGTAATTCGCCATCTTGAACAGTTTGGCTGTATCCTTCAGGTATTCTTCCTCGGATTTGAAATCTTCATAGGCTGCCAGCTTTGTCTTGGAAGTAATTCTTCTGACACCGGAACCGATCGATTCTTCACTGATGATCTTGAAGAGACCGAGATCACCTGTATTGGACGCATGTGTACCGCCGCAGAATTCCTTGGAGAAATCACCCATGGAGACAACTCTTACGGTATCTCCGTACTTCTCATCGAATAATGCAATGGCACCGCTGTGCTGGGCATCTTCTATACTCATGACTTCCGTTGTTACAGGCAGGTTTTCAGCGATCTTCTCATTGACGAGTTCTTCTACAGCCTTGAGCTGCTCAGGTGTCATCTTCTCATAGTGTGTAAAGTCAAATCTGCCGTAGTCCGGTCCGTTATAGGAACCGGCCTGGGCGACATGATCACCGACGACCTGACGCAGGGCTGCCTGCAGCAGATGCAGAGAAGAGTGATTTGCACGTGTCATCTGTCTTCTTGCATAGTCGTAGGCACCACAGATCTTATCTCCTTCACTGATACTGCCTTCGGTAACGACGATATGATGCAGACTCTGCTTGTGCGGAGCCTTGCGTACATCCGTAACCTCAGCTTTGAAGCCGTTACCGCACAGTGTTCCGGTATCTGCTGTCTGGCCGCCGCTTTCTGCGTAGAAGCATGTCTTATCGAGGATGACATCTCCCTCATCCGTGATCGTATTCACGCGAATACCGTCCTTAAACAGGCCGATAACCGTACTCTCGCATGTCTTATCCGTATAACCGGTAAACTCGGAAGGATCTTCGAAGTTCATCAGATCAACAGACTGGGAACCCATGCTCTGCTCATTGCCGCGGGCATCACGTGCACGCTGTTTCTGCGCAGCCATCTCTCTCTCGAAGCCTTCATTATCTACGGTAAAGCCGGCTTCTTCCGCGATCTCTGTTGTCAGTTCTCTCGGGAATCCGTAAGTATCATACAGTTTGAACATGACTTCACCGGGCAGGATCTTGCTGTCTGCGTGTTTCTTCAGTTCTTCGTTGAGCAGAAGTTCACCGTTTGTCAGAGTAGCATGGAAGCTCTCTTCTTCCGTCTTGACCAGCTTGGCGATCAGTTCTGTCTTATCCAGAACATACGGATAGTAAGCCTTCATGTTATTGGCAACTGTATCGACCAGCTTGTACATGAAACTGCCGCGGATACCCAGCTTAATGCCGTAACGCACAGCTCTGCGCAGTACTCTTCTCAGCACATAGCCTCTGCCTTCGTTGGAGAATGTCGCACCGTCCGCAATCGCAAATGTAACTGTACGAATATGATCGGCGATGACTCTGTAAGCCATCTTGTATTCTCTTTCGTCATAGCTGTGTACCGCAAACTTCTCTGT
>CADBMY010000069.1 GCA_902795905.1 uncultured Erysipelotrichaceae bacterium | reverse complement strand
CGGGAGGAAAGCACGTGAAGAAAACAATGCAGATGCGTTTTGGCTACATAGCAGCTCTATATGATCAGGCATCAGGCAGAAAGACAGTGAATCAGCTTGATCTGCTGGAACGGTGGCTGCCCGGGTTTTTGATCACGGAGGAGGCAGGAAGAAAGCCGGCATACTATGACGATATCGGGCACAGGATACATGCCTGCAGGGTCCATGGCCGGCTTTACTGCGGCAATGACGCGCGGGTGACGCAGATCCTTGGCAGACTGATCGGGACGGCGCTCGGCAACCAGGAGAAGGAGAGAAGAACGGCGGAGCAGATCCAGCGGTATCTTTCCGTGCGCATGATGAAGGAACCGGAACTGATCGGTATTCTGCAGGAGAATGCGGACAGCCTGATCTTTTCACTTGGTGATGATGCGCTTGAATGCTTTGTAAAGAGTCTCTGGGAGGCGGTATTTACTTTGCTGGAAGGGCGGCTTGAATGTTCCGAAACCAAGCGGATGAGTGAATTGTTTGCGCTTGATGATGATGTCTTTGACAGTGTGCTGTACAATGCGGTATACCAGCTGAATATGAAAGATGCCGAGGGTGTCATCAATGCCTGGCTGTGGCTGCTTCTGGGCGGGCTTCTGCGCAATGAGATATGGCATCTTCTGCAGTCCTATGACAGCAGTTTTACGTATCTCCGGCGCAGATTTACCGATGATATGACTCTGGTCGATCAGATCCTGTATATGCTGGAACCGGAACAGTATGAACATTACTTTGCCGGGGATGATCCGGACAAAAGGTTTCCCGGGATCATCTGGTACTGTGATAAATGCGGGTCAGAGATCAGCAGACAGCCGGGCTTTGATGATCATCTGCCATCCTGGACATGCCGGAAGTGCGGACATGTCAATCCGATCAGCAGTGATAAGATCTATGACACCCAGGAAGATTATCAGTGCGGAAGAGAACCAATCGCTCCCGAAAAGATCGAGGATGCCGTAAACAGATCACGGCACCGGTAGTTCCGGAAAGATCTTGGGCATATCTTTGACTGTGATATACCTTTACGATATGCCTGATGAAGGAAACAGGGTTATACACGGTCAGAGATGTATGCGTACTTCTGGGTATTACCAGAAAGACCCTGTTTTACTATGATCATCTGGATCTTGTAAGACCGTATCAGAGACAGGGCACACAGTCTGCCAAGATCTATGATGAACAGGGAATCACAAGACTGAGAAAGATCCTGTCCTATAAAGAGGCAGGGCTGACACTGAAGGAGATCCGTGCATGTCTGGACGGGGAATATCCGGAAAAAGATATTCTGCATTCGGCTGTACTGCGTATGAAGGATGAGAAACAAAAACTGGAACAGATGATACGAAATACGGAAGAACTCCTGCAGAATACGGTATAATACCTGTATGAAATATGTGACAAAAGGTTTTGAAGAACTGACAGTGCGGGAACTCTATGAGATCCTGCGTTTTCGCAGTGAGGTCTTTGTGGTTGAGCAGAACTGTGTATACCAGGATGTGGACGGTGCAGATATTCAGAGCAGACATCTGTTCATGGTTGATGATGAAGGTGTGATCTGTGCCTATCTGCGCTGGTTTGCCGGCAGTGAAGAGGGAATCGCCCAGATCGGCAGAGTGCTTTCCCGCTACAGACGCAGAGGCATCGGCAGTATCCTTCTGGAACATGCGTCTGATGAGATCAGAGAATACGGGTATCACGGTATCCGCGTGGAAGCACAGACATATGCTGTTCCGTTCTATGAAAGGGCAGGGTTTGCGGTAACTTCCGATGAATTTGACGAAGACGGCATACCCCATGTGGAGATGAGGAAAAGTCTGTGAAGTGTCCGGTATGCGGCAAGGAAATGGAAAGCGGCTATCTTCAGGGAGAGCGCATGACAGCCTGGGTAAAGCGCAGGCATAAGCTTTCCTTACTGCCGAAAGAGGGAGAGATCCTGCTGGCAAATCACCTCTTTGGTGCATATCTGTTTCCGGGATTTATCTGTAAGAGCTGCCGGCAGATCACGTTTGCGTATGATCCGGATGAAACAGGTTATAGAGAAAGATAAGACAGAAATGATGGTACATACCGTCATTTTTCTTTAAGATATAGGTATGCTTAAGATCAGTCAGATTAAATGTCCTGTGAACAGAGAGTTCAGCAGGGAGGATATAGCGTCTAAACTTCACTGCCGCCCGGAGGATATCCTTTCGTATACCATAGACAGGTGCTCACTCGATGCAAGACATGATGAGCTTGTGCATGTCTACAGCGTGTATGCAAAGGTCAGGAATGAATCGGTATATCTGCGCCGGCGGGATGTGGAGGCAGGAGAGCCGAAGGTATATGAGATGCCGAAACCGGGCAGGCTGCCGGAAGAGAGACCGCTGATCGCCGGCTTTGGACCTTCCGGTATGTTTGCGGCACTGATCCTTGCGGAGTGCGGATACAGACCGATCGTGATCGAACGCGGACGGCCGGTGGAACAGCGCACAAAAGATGTCGAGAGATTCTTTCGGGACGGTATCCTCGATCCCGAAAGTAATATCCAGTACGGTGAGGGCGGTGCCGGTACGTTTTCCGACGGCAAGCTGACAGCCCGCAGTAAGGACCTGCGTGTGCAGAAGGTCATGGAAGAACTGATCGAAGCCGGTGCTGATCCGGAGATTGCCTGGCAGGCCATGCCTCACATCGGCACCGATGTCCTGCAGAAGATCGTCAGGAATATCCGTGAGAAGGTATGCCGGCTTGGCGGTGAGATCCGCTTTGAGACAAGACTTGAGCGTCTGCATACAGAGGCAGGAAAGCTGCACAGTGTGCAGACATCAGGAGGTGAGATACCGTGCCGGGATCTGCTGCTGTGTACAGGACACAGTGCTCAGGAGACATATGCGCAGCTGCTGGCCCAGAAGATCTCTATCGTACAGAAGGATTTTGCGGTAGGTGTACGCGTGGAACATCCGCAGCAGATGATCGACCGCAACCAGTACGGCAGACACTATGGTGAATATGAACTGCCGGCAGCCAGCTACCGCCTGACGCATACATCATCCGCGGGACGCGGTGTATATTCCTTCTGCATGTGTCCGGGAGGGATCGTGATTCCTTCGATGTCAGAGCCGGAGACCATGGTCGTCAACGGGATGAGCTATGCGGCCAGAGACGGAAAGAATGCCAACAGTGCGATCCTTGTTCAGGTCTTCCGCAGAGACTTTGACAGCGGGCATCCGCTGGATGGTTTCCGGTATCAGAAGAAACTGGAGACACAGGCTTATATCGACGGGTATACGGCGCCTGTACAGAATATCAGAGACTACCTGGACAGGAAGGTATCACAGCAGGCTGTGATACCCTCGTCCTATCCGCGTGATACGGCATACCGGGATATGAGTGTATTCTTCAATGATGAGCAGAATACATCACTGGCAGAAGCTTTCCTGCGTTTTGACAGACAGATCCATGGCTTTGCGGATCACGGCATCATGGTCGGCCTGGAATCCCGTTCCAGTTCCCCGATTCGCATCCTGCGCGGTACGGACGGCATGAGTGCGGAATGTGAAGGCCTCTATCCCTGCGGAGAAGGTGCAGGATATGCCGGCGGTATCGTCTCTTCGGCAGTCGACGGCATACGCCAGGCAGAGAATCTGCTGAAAAGATATGCGGTTGCGGACTCTTTCGGGCATGTGGTAAAGTGAAGTGGTTTGGAGATAGAGTATGAACAGTTTTATACAGTGGTTTATGAATACGATAGGTCAGCATATTTCGCCTGAACTGTCGGTGTTTATTGTAAGCATGTTACCGCTGATCGAAGAGCGCGGAGGCCTTGTGCTGGTGAAGCTGCTCGGTTTGCCGATGTGGAGAGCTGTACTGATCTGCGTGATCGGCAATATCATTCCGATTCCGTTCATTCTGCTGCTGATCAAGAAGATCATTCACTGGATGGCGGATCATCACCTGAGCCGGGTAGCAGTATGGCTGGAAGAAAAAGCAGCGAAAAACAAGCCGAAGATCGATAAGTACGGTTTCTGGGGTCTGACCCTGTTTGTCGGTATCCCGCTTCCCGGTACCGGGGCATGGACAGGCAGTCTTGTGGCGGCGCTGTTTGACATGGATCTGAAGCGTGCAAGTATATCGATCCTGATCGGTGTATTCCTGGCAGCAGTGATCATGACGCTGTTCTCATACGGACTGATCGGTTCCCTGATCGGATGATCATGATGAAGTATGATGCAGTGATCGTGGCAGCCGGCAGCGGCAGCCGCATGGGACTGGGCTATAACAAGGTCTACTACCGTCCGGATCAGGAAACGGTCCTTGAGAAAACGATACATGTATTTGACGGTGATGATGACTGTGCACATATCATCGTGGTGACGGATACCGAGGATTACAGAGAGATCATCGGTGAGGCTGCCGGAAAGATCGTCCTGACAGAGGGCGGCAATACCAGGCAGCAGAGTGTGGCCAACGGTCTAGCGCTTGTTAGGGAGGCACATGTCATGGTCCACGACGGAGCCAGGCCGTATCTTTCGAAAGATCTGCTGCAGAGGCTGAAACAGGCCCTGCAGGAGGATGATGCAGTATGTCCGATGATCCCGGTCAAGGATACGATCAAGATCGTCAGGGACGGTTATATACAGGAGACGATACCGAGAAGCTTACTGTTCGCAGCCCAGACACCGCAGTGTTTCCGCACTGAACTGCTGTGTGCATGCATGGAGAAAGCACAGCGTGACGGGTATACCGGCACCGATGACTGTGATCTGGTGGAACACTTCTCCGATATAAAGATCAGGGCAGTTGAGGGAGAATACCGGAATATCAAGCTGACAACACCGGAAGACTTATAATAAAACCTTGATAATATATAAGAGAATATTTG
>CADBMY010000068.1 GCA_902795905.1 uncultured Erysipelotrichaceae bacterium | reverse complement strand
CACTGTATATAATGGCACTGAAGTGGGCAATGGCATTCCTCGGTATTGTCTGGTTCCTGTACTGGCATCTGAATGAAGAAGCGTTCAGTTATGCAAGAATGACATTTACCGATGCCAGCTGGGTCTGGTTCCGCTATGTCTTTATCGGTTTTGTATCGGAATATCTCTGCATACAGCTGATCACAGCGATATACAAACCGAATGATCCGCATATTTCTTACCGACGTGTGCGCATGATGGCTACAGCTCCTGATTTCCTGATCGGTGTTCTGTATCTTGCGGCAGGACTGGCACTGAACATATCATTTGCCGGAGGCTGCGTCCTGTTTATCGCTGCGGCTGCAGTCAGTCCCGTTCTTCACGATCTCTGCTTTGTCTATACAAAGGGTTATCCGACGTGGAAGAGACTGCTTACCGTCTATGTTTCGGGTCTGATCACGGCACTCCTGTTTATCCTGTTTACGAAGTTCTTTGCGGTCGATCTGATCAAGATCTTTGAGGCAGTAGTAAATCTGTAAGTGTTGCAAAACTTCTGTCCTGGGTATATTATCATCAGTGATAAGAACTCAGGGCAGGGTGAAATTCCTGACCGGCGGTATACCCCGCGAGGCAGTAAGCCTGAACCGGTGCGATTCCGGTGGCGACAGTACAGTCTGGATGAAAGAGTGATATCCTTTATCGTTTTACCTGAGGTTTTGTCAAAAGCCTCTTTTTTGTGGCTTAGGAGGAAACCTGATGAAAGACTCAAGAGTCAAAATGATCGCTAAGATCGCCATCCTCGGGACAATGTCATTTATTCTGATGGCACTGGATTTTCCCGTACCGTTTATTCCTGTATTCTATAAGCTGGACTTCAGCGAAGTTGTGATCCTGATCGGCGGATTTGCCCTGGGTCCCGGTGCTGCCTGCGGTATAGAAGCACTTAAAGTGGTTCTGAATGTTCTGTTCAACGGGACACAGACTGCCTATGTCGGTGAACTGGCTAACTTCCTGATCGGCTGTTCATTTGTTCTGCCGGCAGCGCTGATCTACAAGAAGAACAGGACCCGTAAGGGGGCAGTAACGGCTATGATCTGCGGCACCCTGATGATGGCATTGGTGGGTGTTGTCCTGAACTATGCGGTATTACTGCCTGCGTATTCTCACTTCTATCATCTGCCGATGGATGCGATCATTGGTATGGGTTCGGCACTGATCCCGATCATCAAGGACAAACTGACATTCGTCCTGTTTGCGACAACACCGTTCAATCTGTTCAAGGGGCTTGTCGTATCGGTGATCACGATGCTTGTATATAAGCGTGTATCACCGCTGCTGAAGAGATAACAGGGAAGGTTCTTCCGAAACGTGAAGAACCTTTTTGAATGCTTCTTCATGCGTCTTCAGGTATGGTATAATAAGTTGTAATGGAGATATATTATGACTAAATATTCACGTACATCAAAATATGAAGAACTGAGAAATCGTCTGCAGAACGATACGGAACCGGATCTCCGTACCCGGGAGTTATCCGAATATGAAGCAAAGCTGAACCGGATCAGCGGCAGTAAGCCGGAAGCACCGGTGTCATACAGTGCCGAAGATCATGATCCGCTGCACGCAAGACACAGTGAATACCTGCAGGAAGAAGTGAAACCGGCTGCGGAAGCAGATACCGGCACTCTGGATTTCGGACTGTCAAATGCACTGTTTTCAAGGAATGAAAACTATCATACTGCTTCTTTTAACAATGAGTATCTGGATGAGTATCTGAGGGAAGCGAAGCTCTATAACGTGGAAAAGGGCAATGCTTTCAGCACGGATACAGACGTGAATATTCTGAAATCTCTGAAGGAAACACCGAAGCCGAAACCGGCACCCAAGCCGTATGTCGAACCGGAAAAACCTGCGGGAAATACACTGAGTTATATATCTTCATTCGTTTCTCCTGCGCAGAATCAGAAAGAGGTCCCGGCTGTAAAGCCGCAGGAAGTTAAGCCGGAGAAACCGGCAGAGCCTGTAAGACCTGCCGTACAGGAAAAACCTGTACAGAAGCCTGTTCAGCAGGCAAGACCGGCAGCACCGAAGCCTGTACAGGCACCGCCGGTGCAGGAAGCTCCGGCAGCAAATGAGCAGAATGATGCCACGCTGGAGGATCTGATGTTCTTCCCGCGCAAGGATGAGAATAACTACTATCGTGAGTTTATCAATAACCGCACGCAGAAAGAGGAAAGCAGCGAACCTTCCACAAAGACGATGACCAGGGAGGATATCGCCGCTGAAGTACAGAGCATGATCCGTGCTCAGGAGCCTGTTTCGGCACCGAAGCCGGCTGCGTATGCGGATGATGATCCCGACTATCGTACCCGTCAGCAGCTGCTGAATGAGACAGCTCAGCTGCGTGTGCAGATGGATGACTACGAGGATAATCTGACAGCTGTCAGTGACAGTATGCAGAAGACCAACAGAGTGCTTAACGGTGTCCTGATCGTTCTGATCGTTACGTTAAGTGTGATGCTGCTGGTGGTTCTGTACTGGATCCTCAGTTCCAGAGGTATATTATGAGAAAAATAAATGTAGCGATCGACGGTCCCAGTGCGGCCGGTAAAAGCACTGTATCAAAGCAGGTCTGCCAGAGACTGGGGTATGTGCATCTGGATACGGGTGCCATGTACCGCTGTACGGCATATAAGGCACTGCAGGAAGGCATCGATCTTACCGATGAGGGCAGACTGACAGAGATGCTTGCCAATACAGAGATCGTGCTTACACCTGACGGAAAGGTATTTCTTGACGGGGAAGATGTTTCTCTGAAGATCCGCGAAGACAATGTTTCGATGGCTGCCAGTAAGGTATCCATGCTTGCCGAGGTCCGCCGTGAGCTTGTCCTGAGACAGCAGGAGATGGCAAAAGCCAAGGGTTTTGTCATGGACGGCAGAGATATCGGTACGGTCGTGCTGAAGGATGCCGAGGTCAAGATCTATCTGACGGCTTCCGTGGAATCCCGGGCTTTGCGCAGATATAAGCAGAATGAAAAAGAAGGACTTGTCCTGCAGGATCTGAGCGTGATCGAAAAGGAGATCGCAGAACGGGACTATCAGGACATGCACCGTGAGCATTCGCCGCTGACAAAGGCTGAGGATGCTGTAGAGATCGACAGTTCCGACATGACGATCGAAGAGGTCGTGAATGCGATCCTCGATCTGTGCCGTAAACAGACCGGAGAAGATGCGTAATGAGTACCGGAACAGTAGCAATCGTTGGCAGACCGAATGTCGGCAAGTCAACGATTTTTAACAGGATCATCGGTGAACGCAGATCGATCGTAGAAGATCTTCCAGGTGTGACAAGAGACAGGATCTATGCGTCTGCCGAGTGGCTTGGAACACAGTTCAGGATCATCGATACCGGCGGTATACAGCTGGCGGATCAGCCATATCAGGTTGAGATCCGTGCCCAGGTGCAGATCGCCATGGAAGAGAGTGATGTGATCCTTTTTGTCGTGAACGCGGCAGAGGGCATGACGGATGATGACCGTTATATTGCCGGTCTTCTGCATCGGGAGAAGAAACCTGTTGTCCTGGCTGTAAATATGGTCGATGATCAGACGAAGATCGCTTCGATCTATGAGTTTTATGCTCTGGGTGTAGGTGATCCGATTGCCTGTTCAGGTGTACACGGTATTGGTATCGGCGATCTGCTGGATGAATGTATACGTAATTTCCCCGAAGAAAACGAAGAGGTTCCGGAAGGACTGAAGATCGCTGTGATCGGGGAACCGAATGTCGGCAAGTCTTCACTGGTCAATGCGATCCTGCAGGAAGACAGGTCGATCGTATCGAATGAACAGGGCACGACCAGGGATGCGGTAGATACAGTTTTCTATCACGAGGGTAAACCGTATGTGATCATTGATACAGCCGGTATCCGCAAGCGCGGAAAAGTGTATGAATCGGTGGAAAAGTATTCTGTACTGCGGGCGATGAGTGCGATCGAACGCTGCGATACGGCATTATTTGTGATCGATGGTGAGAAGGGCATCCGTGAACAGGATAAGCACGTTGCCGGGTATGCCCACGAAGCTGGGAAGCCGGTGATCATCGTTGTCAATAAATGGGATCTTGTCGAGAAAGATGACCATACGATGAACGTATTTACGGAAAAGATCCGTAAGGAATTTGCCTATCTGTCCTATGCACCGATCATCTTTGTTTCGGCAGTGACGGGACAGAGAGTTAAGAATATCCTTCCGCTTGCGGAAGAGGTATACAATAATGCTTCACGCAGGATCAGTACGAATGTTCTGAATGAAGTGATCTCCGATGCTCAGGTGACAACACCGGCACCTGCCCGCAACGGCAAGAAGTTCCGCATCTACTATGCGACACAGGTTGCGGTTCTGCCTCCGACCTTTGTTCTTTCGTGCAATGATCCGAAACTGATGCATTTCTCCTATGAGCGTTTTATTGAGAATACGCTCAGGGATGCCTTTGAATTCACGGGGACACCGATACGCATTATTGCGAGAAAGAAGATCAGCGAATGAAGACAGCAGTGATCGGAACCGGCAGCTGGGGAACAGCTCTGGCGCAGGTTCTGGCAGATAACGGACAGGAAGTGATCATGTACGGTATCGATGCCGCACAGATCAGAGATATCAACGAGAATCATCGGAATTCCGCATTCTTTGATACAGAGATCAGTCATATGCTTCGGGCTGTGGATGATCTGAACTGTGTCAGAGACTGTGATATCGTGCTGCTGGCAGTGCCTACGGCTGCGATCGAAAGCACGGTCAGGAAGGTGGATGCACTGCTGGATCATCCGGTGATCATCATTAATGTTGCCAAGGGTTTTCACCCCGAGAGCCATAAACGTCTCAGCGAGGTGATCAGGGAGAATATCCGCAAAGAGAATCTGAAGGCAGTTGTCAGTCTGATCGGACCCAGTCATGCCGAGGAAGTGATCCTGCGTCTGCTTACGGCGGTCAATGCGGTCAGTGTTGATGAAAGCTGTGCCAGGACCGTACAGGAACTCTTCTCCAACCATTACTTTCGTGTGTATACAAATACCGATGAGATCGGTGCCGAAGTGGGCGTAGCACTGAAGAATGTCATGGCGATTGCCAGCGGTATCCTGCGCGGGATCGGGCAGGGGGATAATGCCAGAGCTGCCTTGATGACGAGAGGTCTTGCGGAGATGTCCAGATTCGGCATGATGTGCGGCGGCAAGCTGAGTACATTCCTCGGACTGGATGGTGTCGGTGATCTGATCGTTACCTGTACATCGGATCATTCCCGCAACAACATGGCAGGCTATGCGATCGGCAAAGCTAACGGTGCTGCAGAATTCCTGCGGACCAATACGAAGACAGTGGAAGGTATCCCGGCATGTAAAGTTGTCTACGAGGAGGCCGTAAAGAAGGGCATATCGATGCCGATCACCGAACAGGTATACAAGATCCTGTATGAGGGGAAAAACCCCACAGAAGCGATCTCTGAGCTTATGGCGAGGGATCTGAAAGCAGAAGGACTGTAAAGAAAAAGGACGATCATCTGATCGTCCTTTTTTAGTTTACTCCCAGGGATGCCACTCTCCGTTTTCATCCCACCAGCCGCCTTCGTCTGTCCAGGTCTCTTCGATCGGGGCATATCTGGCAATCGTGCATGTTGTATCATCACCGCCGGAGGAACCGCCGCAGACTCTGACTTCACCCCAGAGATCTGCTGCCCAGCCTTCAAAGTACGTTGTATTGCTGGTGACCTGACCGGCAGCGTTGCCGTCAACGTAGATCGTAGCCCAGAAGGATCCTTCCGAAGAGGACCGCAGCCAGTTCAGATCAACGAGGCAGGTACCCCATTCATCGATATCATTCCAGCGGTCATGCAGGGAGATATTTTTCATACCGCCGCTGCAGTAGCCATCACCGCTGCCCCAGCTGATCTTCATCGTGCCGTACTGATCATACGAGGCTGAGATCTGGAAGTCATCACCCATGGATTCGGCAATGGCTTCATTGTATTCCTGTGAGCTGACCAGAGGCTGCGACTCCAGTCCGGCTTTGGATACCAGTGAGGTGATCGAGGCACCTTCATTCATCCAGTCTTCCATGCGTACATGCGGATAACTTCCGTAGACGTATGTAGATTCAACAACATCGGCAGGTTTCGGTATACCTGCTGGCGGTGTATCACTCAGGGTCTCTTCGGCATCCAGCAGAAGCTTGCATATATTGCCGGGAATGTTCAGATTCTGTTTCGCTACGGTAAAGTATGTCTGCTTGCCCGCTACCGCCATATCGTAGCCTACCCATACCGCATTGGTATAGTTGCTGGTGCTGGCAACGAGCCACTTATCTTTCATCTGTCCCTTCGGAATACCGTAGGGGAGACCGTCGCTTCCCCAGTCTGTCGTACCCGTCTTTGCATAAACAGGGTAGTCACGCATCAGGATCTGCATCAGGTTGTTATACGGACCGTAGACGTTGTTATACATCAGTTCACATGTGAGCCAGGCACTGCCGGGACTCAGGACCTTGCGGTTCTGGTTCTGCGGATAGTATTCCGTTCCGTCACTCAGTTCAATACGGGCGATCGTGTGCGGCTCATTGTATACACCGCCGTTGATCAGCATACTGTGGGCACCGGCAAGCTCTTCGACTGTCGTTTCGAACCAGGTACCGCCGATCGCAAATGACAGGTGGAAATTCTCCGCGGTAGGAACCGTAAAGCCGATACTGTTCATGTATGACGCGATCTTTTCCTTGCCGATCTTGTTCTGGACTCTCTGCAGGGTCAGAATGGCAGGAATGTTCAGCGACCAGGCGACCGCATCTTTAATGGTGATATCACCGGTATACTTGCCGCTGGCATTGTTGATGACCATGCTTTCGTAAGGGTAGGTGATCGGTTTATCCAGCAGTATCTCGTCAAGGGAATAGCCCAGGTATTCAAAGGCCAGAGCGTATGAGAGAACAGGCTTGACGGAAGAACCCGGCTGTTTGTAGTTCATCGTTGCCCGGTTCAGCAGTCTGGCACCGTCATAGTTTCGTCCGCCGCCGATACCGACTACGGCACCGGTATGATTATTCATCGAGATGATCGCGACCTGCATCAGATCGTCCGGGAACTGTACGACTGTTTCACTGTTCTGGATGGCATCGATCGTGCTCTGTACTTCCTGATTCAGGAAGGTATAGATGCGCATGCCTCTGACCGAAGGATCAAGACCGGTGATCTTCTGTGCTTCCACAAGCACCGTATCGATATAGGACTGGTATTGGGAATCGGTCGTTGCCACGCGCATGTCGCCTGCAAGCTGATCCTCAATGTTGACGGTCTTCGCCAATCTGGCTTCTTCTTCGGTAATATAGCCATGATACGCCATCAGGTTCAGTACTTCGTTGCGGCGGAAGGTCGCATCATCCAGATGGTAATAGGGGTTGTATCCGTTCGGCAGGTTGACGATACCGGCCAGCAGGGCAGCTTCCGACAGGTACAGCTGATCACATTCCTTGCCGAAATAATACAGTGACGCTTTCTGGACACCGCGGATATGACCGCCGAAGTTCAGCCGGTTCATATACAGCTGGAAGATCTCTTTCTTGTTCAGCAGGTGCTCCAGTTTGATGGCCAGATAGATCTGCTGGACTTTGTATTCAATACTCTTTGTACGCTCAACGCTGGAATCACCGGCATCGGTCGTGAAGTAGGTATTCTTGACCAGCTGCATCGTGAATGTCGAACCGCCCTGACCGAAACTGCGGGTCTGCAGGTTCTTGATCGCTGCCATCGTAAATCGCGGGATATCAAAGCCGAAGTGGGTGAAGAAACGTGAGTCTTCGATCGACAGGAAAGCATCCACCAGAGACTCCGGACAGCTGTTATAGGTGATATTCTCACGCAGGTAAACACCGATCTCGGTGATCTGGTTGCCGGCATCGTCAAAGATCAGGGATGATTCTTCACCGATGAAGTCCTTGAATTCCAGCTCAGGAGCATCTGCCACCATCTTGCGGGCAATGTTAAAACCGACAGCACCGACGATCAGAACACATATGATAATGAATGCCAGCAGTATATTCACGATACGCAGTCTTCTCAGCCGGCGTATTCTCTTCTCCTGCTGCGTAGATTTCTTCTGTATCTGTTTCGGTGTATTATGGACGATCTGATATACCTTGGTCGTGTTGGAAAGGGCATCGGCATCATCTTCCGCTCCTTCTGTCATTTTTTCGATCTGACCGTCCTCGAAAAAAGAATTCGCCTGAGTATCAGAGGAATTCGTCTCATCTTCAGTTGTTTCTGTAATTTCTGTTTTTTTCTCTTCCATAATGTGTCCTAATAATACCATAGAAATACGGAACAGACCTAACTGAAATATTAATTTTCGCTTATAATATAAAGTACTTATGTCAGTTCATTTGCATGTACGTTCCTGTTATACGATGCTGGAGAGTACGATACGTATTCCGATGCTGGTGAAAACCGCAAAAGAATACGGTTTTTCTGCTGCTGCGCTGACGGACAGAAATACCATGCACGCAGCCGTATCGTTTTACAGGGAGTGCACGGAAGCCGGTATACAGCCGATCCTGGGCATGGAGGCAGTCTGTGATTATCACGATAAGATGACGCCTTTCCTGCTGCTGGCCAAGGATAACCGCGGCTACCGCAATCTGATCCAGCTGAGCAGCCTGATCTGTGATATGCGGGATCACTGCACAGCAGAGGAACTGATACGTTACAGTGACCATTGTTTCCTGATCGTCTACGGAGAGGGAGGATGGTTTGACTCCGAACTGATCGCGGACGACCGGGATGCCGTAACCGCAAAACTGCAGATCATGAAGGATGAACTGCCGGTCTTTGATGTGGCACTCTCGTATCAGGATGCGGGTTTATGGAAACTGAAGAATGCGATGCTGAAACGGGTATGCACACAGCTCGGCATCCGTACTGTTGCCCTGAACAAGATCTATTATCTGCAGGAGAAAGACGCAGATACCTACCGTATCCTGCAGGGCATAGCACAGCAGAAAACGATCCAGGATCCGACCCTGTCCAAGATCACGGGGAGATATTTTCTGTCTCCGCAGAGAATGCAGGAACTGTACGATGCCGATGATCTGCAGCGGACGGAAGAGATCGCAGCCCAGTGCCATGCCGATCCCGATGCGGTCAAAACATCACTGCCGTCCTATCCGGCACCGCAGCCGCTCAGCAGTGCCCAGTATCTGACCCAGCTGTGTCTGGCCGGACTGAAGAAGAGAAGAAACGATAATGTCACTCCGGAATATACAGCCAGACTGAAGAAGGAACTGGATGTCATCATCAGTATGCATTATGAAGACTACTTCCTGATCGTCTATGACTTTATCCGGGAAGCCAGAAAGATGGATATCTATGTCGGTCCCGGCAGGGGAAGTGCCGCCGGCAGTCTTGTCGCATACTGTCTGGGGATTACCCAGATCGACCCGATCAGATACGATCTGCTGTTTGAACGTTTTCTGAACCGTGACAGGGTATCGATGCCCGATATCGATACCGACTTTCCGGATGACCGCCGGCAGGATATCATCGGCTATGTCTTCCGCCGATACGGTGAAGATCACGTTGCCAATATCGTGACCTACGGGACCCTTGGGGCCAGACAGGTCGTGCGCGATGTCGGCAAGGTCCTTGGCATCAGCACCAGAGATCTTGACATGCTGGTGAAGATGATCTCTTCCTCCAAAGCTTCCACACTGCAGGAGGCACTGGAAAGAAGCAGCCGGCTGCGGGATGTGATCCACGCCGAAAAACGGTATGAACAGTTATTTGCGGCAGCCATGCAGCTGGAGGGACTGCCCCGTCATACGAGTGTTCATGCCGGCGGTATCGT
>CADBMY010000067.1 GCA_902795905.1 uncultured Erysipelotrichaceae bacterium | reverse complement strand
TCTATACATGACGCAAAAGATGCTAAGATCGCATTTCTTGCTTCTCTGTATGTCCACACTCTTCTTACATCGCATCCGGCAAGGTCCATCAGATCATCCATCAGTCCAAAGAACATCTCTCTTTCGGACAGCGATCTGCGGTGCAGCTGTTCACACAATCTGTCATAGATATACGATCCTGAACGAAAACTGTCATTGATCGCATTAGCCTGTTTGATTCTGCCCTCAAGCCTGAGCAATTCCATCTGAAATGTATCCGACCACTCGGGAAGTGCCATTCTTTCAAATGTATATTTCTCACCATCCAGTGCTCCGAAGCACTTTTTTGCGTCCAGATAGCCAAGACGGTTCAAAAGATCCAGGGTTTCTCTGTCAAAAGAGAGGAATGATCCGGTCTCAACCCGCGGGTATATATATCGGATATGTTTTCGGCCGATGTAATTTGGATGCTGAGGGTGATGACTCAGATCAACAGCGATGATCTCATCTGCCCCCATACGCAGCGCCAGATCGATTGGAAGATTGTCATAGTATCCCCCGTCAATATACTCGTTGTTATTAAACTTATGTACCGGGAAAGCAGGAAAAGCTGAAGCAGACGACAGCAGCCAGTCAGCTCCTGATTCTCTCATCATATCTTTAGTAATAAATACAGGTTTCAGCGTAATGTGATGTACTGCCACACAGGCAAAATCAATATCAGACGCAAAGAACTTATCTGGATGATACAGTCTTTGAATGTTACTGAAAAACGGGCTGATATCTGCCCCTTTCTCACGCACATAACTCCGCAGAAAAGTCGCAAGCTGCTTCCGCTCGTCCACCATGGTTTCCAGTTTCAGGTCAGTAGAAAAAGAGCCTTTGATGATCATATCCTGTGTCAGAGTCGACCACAGTTCATGCATGGCTTCATCATCACCCTGAACGACCATAGCCCCATTCAGAGCCCCGATCGAAGTCCCGGTAATGATCTGCCAGTGATCCTCATGCAGCTCTCTGAGTGCCCTGACAGCACCATCCTGATATGCGCCGCGGGTTCCTCCGCCCGCCAGTACCAAAGCTCTCTTTCTCATCAGTAATCATTCTATCACGGTTTACAGGTTTGTATTCTCTAACCAGTAAAGAAATCAAGACTGTTTATCCCCGCATCACGAAGTGTATAGCCTCCGCCGCTGATTTTTCCTTCGGCTAATGACATCTGCAGTTCCAGCACTTTTCGAAGTTCAGTATTATCCACTTGTACATTTCGGCAGAAAACTGCTGTCCGTTCGAACTCACCGATTCTTCTCAGCATATCCGCATACTGCAGTATCACCTGTATTTCAGTACGAAACGAAGGATTGCTGTCTTCGATCATCTGCAGAGCTCTTCTGCGCAGATCTGCAGATTCATCTTCAGCAGAAGGATCATCATCACATACCCAGGCTGCCTGCAGAATACTCTGATATGCATACGGATCATTACAGGCTTCCCTGAGCATTCCCTCTCTGATGAATGTCTCCGCAAGCGCAGGCAGTCCACTGTTCTTCGTATATGCAGAGGAGCGCATGATACGGCGTATCTTCTCCTTCGGCAGCGGTTCCTGCGGTATATTGTCATCTCTTTCGATAAACCCGCAGACAGGACAGGTATGTGTCCAGAGATCCATGGTTACCCGTTTCATCATTGCCGGGCGAAGATCTGTATCCGGCATCGTTATCTCCGCACAGTCTGCCAGATACGCATATTTATATCGATGTCCGCAGAGCGCGCATCTGCACGTTCCTGTTTCTACTTCCGGCATGTCTTTCTCCTTTAGTTCAGCGCAGGTTTGTTTGCTAAGTGTACTTCTTAAACACCGTTGACATACCGGTCTCACGAAGAATACAAAGCCGAAGTAATGCGCTTTTTCCTAAGGAGCTGTGATAGAATACCCTGTGATATCAGTTTATCTGTTAAGTACACATTTCCAACAGTATCCGTGTTCCTCCTCTGTCAGTTTTCCTTTCTTTTTCTGGCATGGTAATAGAATGTTCCGGGAGTGATCCCGCAGAATGCGGCTGCTTTTCGTACTGACAGCACTCCTTTATTCCACAGTGTATAAGCCTGTTCAAAAGACGCCGGAAGCGGTTTTGGCGGTCTGCCGAACTTCACACCTCTTTCTCTGGCTGCCGCAATCCCTTCCGCCTGTCTCTGGCGGATGTTATTCCTCTCGTTTTCTGCCACAAACGAAAGTACCTGAAGAACGATATCGCTCAGAAACGTACCGATCAGGTCTCTGCCGCGCCGTGTATCAAGAAGCGGGTTGTCCAGTACAACAATATTGGCCTTTTTTGTTTTGACGATATACTGCCACTGCTCCTGTATCTCAGCGTAATCGCGTCCGAGACGGTCAATACTCTTAATATACAGGAGATCGTCTTTTCGAAGCTTTCGCAGTAACTTCCTGTAGTTTGGTCTGTTAAAATCTTTGCCGGATTGTTTATCTATGTAGATATTCTTTTCAGGGACTTCCTGCTCGCGCATGGCGATCATCTGCCTCGCCTCATTCTGATCTGCCGAGCTGACCCTGACATATCCGTAGATATTTCTCACCTTTGTATCCTCCGACAGGATCCCACCGTAGCTCATATCCGGTTCACAGACCATCATACCGCAGACAAATATCGAAAGATCAGGATAATCATTACTGTTGTTGGTAATCTTCAGTGTATTCATGTTTATATTATAACGTAAAGTTGCACATATTTCATATTTATGCAACATAATAATTTATCCTGATATGCCGTATACATTTACACACTGCTTTCACGGGCATTTTCCGGATTATTCGTTATAATATGTAATATATTCGGAGGTACACGTATGAAACTGAATATAGCGGTATTCTTCGGTGGTGAGTCTGTCGAGCATGAGGTCAGTATTATTACCGGTCATCAGGCTATCGCAGCACTCGATCCCGAGAAATATAATGTGATCCCTGTCTATGTTGCCAAGGACCGCAAAATGTATACTTCTCCGCTTCTTCTGGACATGAAGAATTACAGGAACCTGAATACTCTTATCTCTCAGATCACACAGATCGATCTTGTCCAGATCGATCAGAATGTCGTGATCAAACCCGTGAAGACATCTCTCTTCGGCAAGAAGGAACTCGGCACTGTCGACGCGGCCATCCTGGCAATGCACGGCACCAACGGTGAAGACGGCACGATCCAGGGCTATCTGGAGATGCTTCGTCTGCCCTACGCCGGGTGTGATGTGATCAGTGCTGCTGTCGGACAGGATAAAGTCCTGCAGAAACATATCCTGCATGATAACGGGCTGCCGATCACCAACTGGTTCTGGGTCTACGGACATGAGATGGATGAACATCCCGATGAAGTACTGCGCAAAGTACGCAAACTGATCTATCCGGTCATCGTTAAACCGGCATGTACAGGTTCCAGTGTAGGTATCAGTATTGCCCACAATGATGAAGAGTATATGGAAGCCTTTGAAGAAGCACGCCAGCACGATTTCAAAGTCATCACCGAGAAAGTGGTCAAGCCGATGCGTGAGATCAACGCTTCCGTTCTGGGTGACTGCTTCAGTGCCAGAGTCAGTGTTCTTGAAGAAGTCGGTTCCTCCAACGAACTGCTGAACTTCAAGGATAAATATCAGTCCAATGCCAAAGGCGGATCATCCAAGGGTATGGCCAGCACCAAGCGTATCGTTCCTGCTCCTCTGGATGAAGCGACAACTGAGTATATTCAGAAGCTTGCCCTGCAGACATTCAAGGTACTTGGGGCTTCCGGTGTATGCCGCATTGACTTCATGATGGATGCTGAGACAAAGACGATCTATGTCAATGAGATCAATACGATCCCCGGTTCCCTGGCATTCTATCTCTGGACAGAGAGCGGACTTACCTTCCCGCAGCTGATGGATGAACTGGTGCGTATTGCCCTTGACCGCAAGCGCAGACGTGACCGCATGATATTCTCTTACGATACAAACCTGCTTGAGACATACAGCGAAGGCACAAAGGGTGTGAAGAAATAACTTCACCCCTTTTTTTCCGTACACTATAATGAAAGAAAAGGATGGTGATAATATGTCTACACCTCATAATGGTGCTGAGAAAGGTCAGATCGCAAAAACAGTATTGATGCCGGGTGATCCGTTACGCGCCAAATTCATTGCCGAAACATTTCTGGAGAATGCCGAACTGGTGACCAGTGTAAGAAACGTACTTGGCTATACAGGTACATACAAGGGAAAGCCTGTATCCGTCATGGCTTCCGGCATGGGAATGCCCAGTATCGGTATCTATTCCTATGAATTATTTAAGTTCTACGATGTCGATGCGATCATCCGCATTGGTTCTGCAGGAGCGTATACAGCAGATCTGAAGCTGTATGATGTCGTCCTCGCTTCTGCCGCATACTCTGAATCTTCGTTTGCCAGGGTCCAGAACGGGGAGACTGCCGATACCCTGTATCCTTCCGAAGATCTGAATGACAGGCTGAGAGCTGCCGCCAAAGCCCTGGATATTCCTCTGCACGAAGGTGTCATCCACAGCAGTGATGTCTTCTATCATGAAGGAACCGACTACCTGAACGCAGTACGTGATGAGAAGCACTGTGTTGCCGTAGAGATGGAGAGTTTCGCTCTGTTCCACAATGCCAGAGTGCTTGGTAAGAAGGCTGCCTGTCTGCTGACTATCTCCGACAGTTTTGTGACCCCTGAGATCACTACTGCCGAGGAGAGACAGAAATCCTTCACCAATATGATGAAGATCGCTCTTGAAGCTGCCGAGTAATGAAGAAAGCTGTACAGTTTATGCTGTACAGCTCTTTTTATTTCGTCTTCAGGATAAATCTGCGGGCTGCCTCAATTCCTATCTTGAACGGAAGCGGTCTCAGTGCCTTATCTGCGTTTTTCAGTTTTTCAATGATATGTATGCCTTGGGGACAGTGTTTCTCGCACTTGCCGCATGCAATGCATTGTGAGGGGAATGCCTTCTCCTTGCGCAGACCGACGACCTGTGCATACTCGAATCTGCCGGCAAACTTACCCTCCGTATACATCGCATTATAGGCACGGAAAGCCCCGGGAATATCTACTCCCTGCGGACACGGCATACAGTAGCCGCAGCCGGTACATCCTACCTTGATCCTGCTGTTGATGATCTCTTTTACTTTGCTGATCAGCGCAAAGTCTTCTTCTTTGAGCATACCCGGTTCACTGTCGGATGCGATACGGCAGTTTTCTTCTACCATGGCCAGTGAATTCATTCCCGAAAGCACGCATGTTACTTCCGGCTGATCAAACAGCCAGCGGAATGCCAGTTCGGCAGGACTGTACTTCTTCGGCGAAGATGCGATCAGATTCTTCGCTTCTGCCGGCAAGAGATCCACCAGTTTACCGCCGCGCAGAGGCTCCATGATCACTACCGGGATACCCTTCTCATGGGCTGCCAGAAGACCGGCGCGTCCGGCCTGTGAGACTTCATCCATGTAGTTGTACTGGATCTGACAGAAATCCCAGTCATAGGCATTCAGGATCTGCAGAAACATCGGTGTATTGCCATGGAAGGAGAAACCGATATTGCGTATCCTGCCGGCTTTCTTCTGTTCACTGATCCACTCCTCGATACCGTTTTTCTTCAGGTTATTCCAGGCTTCGATATCCGTTAACATATGCATCAGATAATAATCTACATGATCTGTCTTCAGCCTGCTCAGTTCTTCATTGAAGAAGCGGTCCAGAGCAGCTCTGTTACCGATCAGATACTGCGGCAGTTTGGTCGCGATATTTACCTTGTCACGCAGGTTATTCCTTGCAAGGATCTCTCCCAGAGCTGCTTCGGAACCGCCGTAGATATATGCTGTATCAAAATAGTTTATACCCAGCTCTACAGCCCGCAGGATCTCCTTCTCTGTCTTATCGATATCAATCCCGGTTCCTTTCTTGGAAAAACGCATACAACCATAGCCAAGCAGTGAGATCTTCTCACCGTAACGATCCTGTCTGTATTTCATACTTTCCTCCCGTATCCTCTGCCAAGGTATCAGAACTGCGCATACAGTACCATACTCTATCCTATATCAGTATAAAGAAAAAACCGCATTACTGCGGTATTTACACTAATGGAGCGAGTGAGGAGAATTGAACTCCCGTGTCCACCTTGGCAAGGTGGCGTTCTACCATTGAACTACACTCGCAATGGCGGTTCCGACGAGAATCGAACTCGCGATCTCCTCCGTGACAGGGAGGCATGTTAACCGCTACACCACGGAACCGTATCTGGCGAAGAAGGAGGGATTTGAACCCTCGCGCCGGTTACCCGACCTATGCCCTTAGCAGGGGCACCTCTTCGACCTCTTGAGTACTTCTTCACAGCTGCCAAATCTGTAAGATTTTTAGTGCTTACATAATATAGCATACCCTTTTGAATTGTGCAAGTCCTTCTCTTCACTTTTTATTCATTGTACGCACAGTCTTCAGAAACGTGTGCAGATCCGGAGCTGTCCGGAAGCCAGCAGCAACAACTGATCACCTTTCTATCGATCGTTCACCTGTACGTTTATCAGAAATTCAACTCC
>CADBMY010000066.1 GCA_902795905.1 uncultured Erysipelotrichaceae bacterium | reverse complement strand
GTCAGGATATAGGGACCGTCTTCTTCATAACGGTAGCCTACGGGCTGTTTTTCTGTCACATTCAGCTGTACGGTATTGCCCGGCAGCAGCCTTGTCTTCACATCTTCGATCATCGGATCCTTTTCAACAAGAGATGATACATGTCCGGGAAAAGTCAGAAAATACATCGAATCGTATGTGATTCCTGAGAGCTCCTGAATATATCTCTTGGAAAGATACTCTTCCCCTGTTACCGATATAGCCTTGATGCGGGAAAGCGGCAGGATCGCGTAAAACAGCGCGATGGAGGCAATTGAGACGATGATGGCAATATTAAAGAGATGCGGCAGTGATTTGGCCAGCTGCTGATTCTCTTTTTTCATTTCCCGCTCTTTGATCAGGTCTGATACACCGTCCGGTGCCTTGCCGAAATCATCGATCGTTGTCTTCTTCTCTATTGCCAATTGAATTTCTCCACTTCCATGTGCAGATCAATATCGTACTTCTCTTTGACTTTCTGCTGGATCTCATTCGTAAGAGCAATAAAGTCACTGGCTGTCCCGTTTCCCTTGTTTACGATGAAATTCACATGTTTCTCACTGACTGCAATATCACCGATACTGCGTCCGCGGTAACCGATGCCTTCGATCAGTTTCCACGCCGGCATATCCATCGGATTGCGGAAAACACTGCCTGCACTCGGCATATCCAGCGGCTGCGTATTCATCCGTCTTTCCCGGCGGTTGTCCATCAGCGAACGTATCATGTCCTGGTCTTCCTTGACCATGCGGAATCTTGCGGCAATGATCACCCAGAGCGGATGTCTCTGGAAGATACTTGTACGGTAGGCAAAATCACACTCCTCGGCACTGATCCACTCAAACTTGCCATCCCTGTACACAAGCACACTGTCAATGATCTCACTGACAGAACTCTTATACGCACCGGCATTCATGTAGATGGATCCGCCTACGGTCCCGGGTATGCCGCTGGCAAATTCAAGACCCGAAAGACTGTTGCGCATGGCATCATAAGCCAGCGCAATGATCGAACATCCGGCTTCCGCCACCAGCATATCTTCTTCGAAGTAATGACGGCAGAATCCCTTTTCCAAAGAGATGATCACACCGTGAAACTCACTGTCGCTGCAGAGAAGATTGCTGCCCTTGCCGAAGACCTTAAAAGGTATTCCCTCATGAACAAGGTATTTGACAAGTCCGTCCAATTCGACCATGCTTAAAGGTCTGACAACATAGCTGGCATTGCCGCCAATATGCAGTGTTGTCAGTCTGGACATAGGTACATCTGTATCAACTTCCCCGAACCGGGAAAGAATATCTGTTAATTTTTCACTCATCGAATGATTTCACCACACCATTTCGTCATCTGGTAAGCAGCATCACGGCTGCCCATCGCTGCTGCATTCTTTTTATACAACTCTCTTGTCTGTGTATCTTTCATCAGACGGTTAACTGTATCCGCAAGTAATTCCGGAGTCAGATCTTTCTCCTCGATCACTTCCGCAGCCGGATTCCTGACAAAATCCAGGGCATTGATATACTGCTCGTTGTTGGCAACAAACGGACTCGGGATCATGACCGAAGGTGTACCGATGGCCGCAACTTCGCACAGTGTTGTCGCACCTGCACGCAATACGGCTAATGAACACAGCTTCAGCATCACGGCACCGTCAACAGCTTCCGTAAAGCGGATCCTGTCCGTCTCTGTATGCGTATATGTATAATCATTGCTGTTGCCGGTCGTGATCAGGATATAGTAATCAGGATCAAACAGATCAAGTGCCTTATCGATCACTGCACTGACACTGCTGGAACCAAGTGAGCCAAGCATAAACAGGACAAACGGAGCTCCTGCAGGAATACCGTAGGGTTCTGTCATCTCCGGCTCTGCGGCTTTTTCGAAAGCGAGCGTTGCCTGGGGATTGCCGGTGATCCGTGTCCTGTCGGCAGGAAAATCCCTGACACTGGATGCATAACTGACAGCTACTGCATCCGCGAACCTGCCAAGCATACGGTTGGCTTTGCCGGCAGAGGAATTCTGTTCATGGATCATTGTCGGAATACCGCAGATCCTGGCTGCCATGATCAGAGGCACACTGATATAATTGCCGAATCCCACGCAGAGATCCGGTTTTTCCTTCTTCAGGAAGCTGACGCATTTCGCCGTCGCTTTCAGCAGAGATACTGCCGAAGATGCTTTAGCCAGAAGACCGCCGTTCATTCCCGACATCTCCATGCCGACAAAACGGAATCCCTTCGACGGAATCAGCTGTGCTTCCATACGGTTGGATGAACCGAAAAAGATGACTTCACAGTCAGGATATGTTTTCCGGAATGTATCTACAAAGGCAAGCGCAGGATATATATGGCCGCCGGTGCCGCCTGTAGCAGTGATCATCTTCTTCATGTGATAAATTCTATCATATTCGGCTGTTTTACACAGCAAAAACCCTTTTCGCATGCAAAAAGAGTATATTGAAACAAGCAGTAAAAAGATTACAGGAGTTCTTTCTGTGCAATCACAATATCGTATCTTTCCGTCTTTGCGATAACACCTGTTTCCTGAAATCCATTCTTATGCCAGAAGTGTTCCGCCTGCGGATTGCCCTGAACCCAGCCCAGACGCACATGTTTAAAGCCTTCTTTCTGCAGGTTTACGCATAATTCACGGATGATTGCTGAACCTTCATTTCTGCCCTGCCGGCTCTTCTTCATCATGAAGAAGCCGATAAACGCTGTATCCTGATCAGGATAAGCAGTGATCAGATCCAGTACGGCGATCAGTTCACCGTGATCAAAGTATCCGATGTAGTATTTGTCATCTGCTGTTTTATGCGGAGGCAGCGCATGCATATCCGCATACAGTGATTTCTCATCCGGTGCAGGCGGACAATACCGGTAGTATTGAGGATTCGCCAGACAAAGTGACAAAAGTTCCGGGATATCCGTACCGGTCAGTATGCGCAGTTCAAATGTATTCGATAATGTCAGGATATTCATAGCTCTCTGTGTATCTGCCTGCAGCCTCCTATACATCATACAGGAAATTACCGGCAGATAAAAAGGACAGTAACTACTTACTGTCCTGTGTAATGCCAATTGATCTGTAGATCAGATTCCAGACATCTTCCATGCCTGTTTTCTTCAGTGAAGAAGTAACAACAGCACTTTCCTTTCTGATGCCCAGGGATCTGGTGATGATGCCAAGCTGGCGGATCTGCTGGTTGCGGCTGAGCTTATCACCCTTTGTGCATACAGCCAGCAGCGGCAGATGCGCCTGCTGTGCATAGCTGACCATCGTCAGATCATCATCATTCGGTTCCCTGCGGATATCCAGTACAAGGATCACGGCTTTCAGATTCTTTCTGTTTTCGAAATACGGGTCCATCAGCCGGGCAAAGTCTTCGAATGTACGCTGACTGCCGGCCGCATAACCGTATCCCGGGGCATCCGCAAATACCATCGTGCTGTCAACTTCAAAGAAGTTCAGCATCCTTGTCTTTCCCGGTGTCTTCCCGGTATAGGCAAGGTTGGCACGGTTGACCAGACTGTTGATCAGACTGCTTTTCCCGGCATTGGATCTGCCCGCAAAGACGATCTCAGGAAGCTCTGTATCAGGCCATTGGCTCT
Organism: uncultured Erysipelotrichaceae bacterium; assembly: GCA_902795905.1. GTDB lineage: Bacteria > Bacillota_I > Bacilli_A > Erysipelotrichales > Erysipelotrichaceae > Bulleidia. The sequence goes on along the minus strand of CADBMY010000066.1, from coordinate 9,264 downwards.
GCATTACTGCAGAGCCAATAAACTTTACATCATGGTAGAGCATCAGCGTACAAGTGCTTCTTTGAGCACCTGAGACATCGTCTCTACAGGAATGAAGTTGACATGTTCCTTGACGGCCTTGGGAATATCATCCAGATCGCGCAGGTTAGCCTTCGGGATCAGGATCTTGGTGATGCCTGCTCTGTTGGCAGCCAGTGACTTCTCACGCAGACCGCCGATCGGCAGCACATTGCCGCGCAGAGTAACTTCACCGGTCATTGCCAGATCTGAGTATACAGGTGTATCACTCAGTGCCGATACCAGAGCTGTTGTCAGGGTAACACCTGCCGAAGGTCCATCCTTCGGTACTGCACCTTCCGGTACATGAATATGTACGTCATGGGTCTCAAAGAACTGCGGATCGATCTTGAATTCCTTTGCATGCGCCTTGACATAGTCCATGGCGATGGTAGCGGATTCCTTCATCACATCACCCAGCTGGCCGGTCAGCACAAGTCTGCCCTTGCCTTCAAAGTGATTGACTTCGATCGACAGTACATCACCGCCGAAGGAAGTATAGGCAAGACCTGTAACAACACCGATCTGATTCTTCTTCTCCTTGGTTCCGTACTCAAATCTTTCCTTGCCGAGCCATTCCTTGATCAGTTTTTCCGTAACAGTTACGGACTTCTTATTGTCATTCAGGATCGCAAGAACTGTCTTACGGCAGAGAGAACCGATCAGTCTTTCCAACTGACGCACACCGGCTTCTCTGGTGTAATGCCTGATCATGTACAGGATCTCTTTTTCCTTCAGCTTAAACTGAGAAGCTTTCAGTCCGTTCAGCGCTGTCTGCTTCGGAATCAGATGATTCAGGGCAATATGCACCTTGTCGATCTCTGTATAGGAAGGCAGTTCAATGATCTCAAGACGATCCTGCAGAGGTGCAGGAATACCTTCGAGATAGTTTGCAGTAGCGATAAACATGACCTTGGAAAGATCATACGGTTCTTCCAGATAGTGATCACTGAAGAACTGGTTCTGTTCGGGATCCAGTACTTCGAGCAGTGCATCACTGGGATCACCCTTGTAGTCAGCACCCATCTTGTCGATCTCATCGATCAGGAAGACAGGATTGATCACACCGGCCTTCTTCATGCCCTGGATAACTCTGCCGGGCAGTGAGCCGAGATATGTTCTGCGGTGACCGCGGATCTCTGCTTCATCTCTGACACCGCCAAGACTCATCTTGACAAACTGACGGTTGATCGCTCTTGCGATGGATTTGGCCAGGGATGTCTTACCGACACCGGGAGGACCGACAAGACAGATGATCGGTGCATTCAGGTTGCCTGTCATCTGCTTGACAGCGAGATACTCCATGATCCTCTGCTTGACTTTTTCCAGACCGTAATGATCTTCATCAAGTACACCCTGTACAGCCTTCAGATCCTCGTTATCTGAGGTCTCCTGCCACCACGGTACTTTCAGCAGCCAGTCAAGATATGACCTGGATACGCTTGCTTCACCGCTTCCCGGCGGCAGCATCTCATATCTCTGCAGTTCTTCTCTGGCTTTCTCCTTGACATGATCGGGATACGGATTCTTCTCGATCATCTCACGCAGCTGTGCCGTATCATCGGTAATGTTGGATACATCTCCGAGTTCTTCCTTGATCGCTCTGAGTTTCTCACGCAGATAGTACTCTTTCTGACTGTCATCGATATGTTCCTTGACCTTGTCATTGATGTTGGCTTCGATCTGCGTATATTCACGCTGCTTTTCGATCTCAGCAATGATCTTCAGCATACGTTCATTGACATTCAGCGTCTCCAAAAGTGACTGCTTGACAGCTGTATCAAGCGGGAAGTACTGTGCGATCTGCTCGGTCAGCGTAACGGCACTGACGCCCTGGGTAAGCTGATTGACGATCTCTGCCGGGAATGCGGAAGAAAGATTGCCGACCTTTTCAAACTCACCGACGATCTTTCTGACCAGAGCCATCTCTTCCATCGAATCACCCTGGATGTTGTCGAGAGGTTCTACATTAGCCATCATGATATCTTTATTGTCTTCAAGATAGACCAGTCTGGCTCTCTTTATGCCGGTAAAGGTAACACGCATGAAACCTTCCTTGCGCCTGACGATCTTGATCCTGCAGAGCGTACCCATCTTGTAGATATTCTCTTCGTGGGGATCATCTACCATGATGTCATTCTGACATACGATCCATACGTTATTGTCATATCCCTGTCCGGCTTCATTGATCGCGTTGATCGACTTCTGACGGCCGACTTCGATCATGACATCCTGACCGGGGAAAACGACGATACCGCGGGTGCAGATCACCGGTACGTACGTATACGCCTTTTTGCTCATCTTTACACCTCCTTTAATGCTTTTGGATAAAATAAGACGCGCGGCGTCTTATTTCAGTGTTTATTTGTTTTCTTCGGAAACAGCTTTTGCGTTCTCCTTGATGAAGTCAAGAGCTTTCCGGTTGCGGATATCAAGCTCCACAAGCGATCTGTCAACATACTCATTGACATTCTCGGCAGTAATGAAACTGTACTGCTCGATCAGTTCATTGATCTGCTTGTCGACCTCTTCAGCTTCAGCCTTGATATTCTCAAGATCAGCGATCTTCTCAAGTACCAGTCTGGATCTGACAGCTTTCTTCGCATCTTCTTCGTAACCCTTGGCAAACTGCTCAGCGGTCTTTCCGCTGGTCTTGATCCACTGGTCAAACGAGATGCCATACTGCGAGATCTGCTGAGCGAACTGCTGCATCATTGCCTGTTCCTCTTCCTGGATCATGACATCCGGAATATCGATCTCAGATGCTGTACTTACTTTTTCAAGGAGCTCAGCTTCTTCTTTCTGGTCAGCTGCGGCTTTCTTCTGATCCGCAAGTCTGCCGCGGACAAGATCGTACAGACCTTCAACTGTCTCTACGCCGGGAGCGTTGAAGTCCTTTGCAAACTCATCGTTGATCTCAGGAAGCTGTTTGTTCTTAACTTCGTTAACTTTTACTTTGAAGACAACATCAGCACCGGCAAGATCCTTGGAGAAGTAATCTTCCGGGAACTTCAGGTTCAGTTCCTTCTCATCATCTGCTTTAGCACCGACCAGCTGCTCTTCGAAGCCGGGAATGAAGGAATTGCTGCCGAGGACAAGATCATGTCCGTCAGCTTTGCCGCCATCGAACGGAACGCCGTCCTTGAAGCCTTCATAGTCGATATTTACGGTATCACCGTTTTCAGCTTCGCCTTCCTTGATGACCCATTCCGCAAATGTCTCACGGATACGGTTGATCTCGGCATTCAGCTCATCTTCGGAGACTTCCGTATTCTCCGGTGTATATTCAATACCCTTGTATTCACCAAGCTTGACTTCCGGTTTGACCGCAAAGCGATAGATCACTTCGACCTGATCATTGCCGATCGAACGTACATCCAGTTCAGGCTGGGAGATCGGTGTAACACCTGCTTCCTCCAGAGCCTTGAGCAGCCATGCATTCGCATTGTCGTTAACAGCCTGATACTGACGCTCAGCAGCCGAAATACGTTTATTCAGTATTGCCTTAGGAGCCTGTCCCTTACGGAATCCATCGATCGTCAGGTTAGACGCGATCTTCTTAAATGCCTTGTCCTGTGCTTTCTGCCATTCTTCACCGGCAACCGTGTAGACAAGTTCTCCTACAGATTTTTCTTTTACTTCCCAATTGATAGCCATCGTTTTTTTTCCTTTCAGCGTTATATCCTGTATAGTATAACAGACCTTCAGCGTATATGCCATACTTCATCCGAAGTCAGATTTAGCACTCTGCCTGACCGCCTGCTAATATCATATGCCAAGCATTTAGCACTGTCAACACAAAAGTGCTAAATTATTGAACAAGTAATTTGCTGAGTTCTTCCGTGATCTTTGATGCCAGGATCTGTGCTTCATCTTCCTCATAAGATAACGGCAGATAGAGATAAGCCTTACGGATCAGCAGTGTCCGTGCCATCCCGTACAGTGAAGGATCCTGTGCATAGTATTTCTGCAGAATACGGTCGGCCCTGACAAAGCCCTGACTCTGCGCAACCGGGATCACTTCATCGCCGTAGAATGTATACTCCACCCCGTCACGGTTCCAGACAAACTCATCATCGATCTTCTGCTCAGCCAGCGCATCAACTAACAGGGCGGCTGCTTCCGGCAGCGGATCTCCGGCAAGATATGCCTGGATCTCAGGGATATACCCGCGCAGATTGTGCTCAAACAGCGCAGAAGCGGCCGAGAGCTGCTCTTCGGCATTGCCGTGCAGTCTGCAGATCAGTGTTTCCGCAGATACCTGTCCCGGTTCCTGTTTTTCGGAAACTTCGTATATGCATCTGTCCTGCAGCTGTTTCAGTTTCTTCTCGATATCTGCAGGTATATAGGGCATCGCCAGTTCCCTGCGGATCAGAAGCAGTGCTTCTTCAGGTCTGCCGTCTTCCAGCATGTCATCGATCTCATTCAGGATCTCTTCGTAATATGAACTCATGTGTAGATTCTATCATCACCTGTCACGGAAATCACGAAAAAACGCCTGTATATCCATACAGACGTTATACGCAGTGGCGTCCTCGGAGGGATTCGAACCCGCGACAACTCGCTTAGAAGGCGAGTGCTCTATCCGACTGAGCTACGAGGACATCGCAATTACTATAGCAAAGTTTCCTTTAGGTTTCAATCGTTATTTGAAAAGTTCAAAGAATCCCTTCTTCTTCAGTGAAAGCCTGTCTACAACGATCACATCCTCCGCCAGGATCATGCGCATGTAGCTCGGAGCACTGCCGTCACGGTTGCGCCATACACTGCCCGGATTCAGAAGACGAATGCCGTCGATCACCTCATCGTGATAAATATGTGTATGCCCGAAACAGACGATGTCGCAGTTTCTCTGCTTAGCCTTATGCACAAGTACACTGAGATCACCCCAGACCCCTTCTCTGTGTCCGTGTGTGATATACAGACGGTGCTGATCGATCGTCAGTACCAGTTCATATTCCAGACTGTTGTCAAAGTCATTGTTACCGCGCACACACGCAAAACCCCGCAGTTCGGAACGCGGCATCTGGCTGTCTCCGCAGTGGATGAAATAATCTGCTTTCGGATGCGCACGCATTACTTCCCGCAGAGGTTCTTCGCTGTAGTGGTTGTCACTGACAATAATGATCTCGGTCGTCATGGTTTTTCTATTTTAACATGCACGGTCATGGATTTCAGCACAGAAATGTTCTATGATAAAAGCGGAGAAAGCATATGAACTTATACCCTTACAATTACTGGATCCTCTGGGCTTCGATCGCCCTGCTGGTCATCTTCCTGATCATGACGCTCGTACATCTTTTCGGACTTCTGAAAAGCGTGAAGTATATCATGCCCGCGGTCAATAATATGAACGGTTCGCTGACCTCACTGCAGGAATCCGCATCCAGGATGCCGCAGAAGAAAAAGAGTGAGTCCCCGATCAGTGCCGCCAAGCTCCTGAGTGCATTTCTCCTTCTGCGTGCAGTCAAGAAAGAGTATGACAGAAGTTCTGAAAACGGTATAAAAGAATACGGCCGTTCCGCTATCCGAGTGATCGAAAAGAGAAACCGCCGTAATAATATTCAGAAAGAGCTGAGACGTTTCCGCTGACTACTCCCTGTTGCTGTAGCTGCCGAACGAACGTTCATCAATATGCAGAGACTTTGCCAGATCCTCCCCTATGTAGCGATAATGCCAGGGCTGAGGATCGAGACCGGTGAAGTCTTTTTCTGTTTCGCCGATATCTGCCGTAAAGCCGTAACGCCAGCTGTTCCATAACAGCCAGTAGTACTGCTCCGTACGCCGGAAGTCCGCATCGCTGATTCCTTCTACGCAGAAATCCACAGCCAGACCGAGCTGATGTTCATCATGTCCGGGATATGGAACATATTCAGAAGCCTTATCCCCGTACTTAGCCTGTGCTTCCTTATAATTTTCTTCGCTTTCCGCATAGGAGATATATCCATCCTTTACGGTGATACCGCCGCAGGCAAGCCCGTTATTCAGGTCATACTCAATATCCTTGCACATACCGGCAAGCGAAGGTACGATCGCATCACTGACCTCGATATTCCGGTGATTCTCCGTCGGTACGATACCGTTGATATTGACCAGATGTTCCGGTTCCCTTCTGCTTACGGTATGCGTACGGTCGACCCACGCCGTAAGATCTCCGGCATTCATGATCAGCGTACTGCCTTCGGCATACTGATCACCATTGACAAGATGATCACGGATGACTCCGTAGGGATAACTGTACAGGTACTGTGCCAGTGTTTCGGCATCGATATAATCTCTGGTCTCTTCGATCATGCGTACGATATCCGCAGGCCTCTTATCCCACTGGTAGCGGGAAAGCGTCTTGTATTCCGCCGCATGGTAAATATTAAAACCATCTTCTCTGATATATGCCACAAACATGTTCGGTGCGATCGAATACTCAATAATATAATCGATCTCCTGTTTGGTCAGATACTGCTTGATCAGTTCCCGGCTCCGTCTGTCAGTATACGGATATCTCGACAATGCATCATACCGGGTATTCATCAGTCCAAAACATGCCAGACTGAAGATCAGCAGCGAACTGACGAATACTGCCGACCACCGGTTTCTCTTTTTTTCATCAACGATCAAACTCATATTTGAATTATATCATTCCTCTTCGTGTAATACTTCATATACTTTTGCGGCTGTATCCTGCGGCACCACTTCCGCGATCTGATCAACGGTCGCATTCTTCAGTCCCGTGAAGTTTCCAAAATGCTTCAGCAGTGCCCGCTTGCGCTTGGGACCGATTCCTTCCACTTCATCCAGGATGGATTTGGTCTGGGCTTTGGCTCTCAGTTTGCGGTGGTAGCCGATGGCGACCCTGTGCACTTCATCCTGCATTCTGGTCAGCAGGAAGAAAAGTCCCGAATTGCGGTCAATATCTTTCAGAGTACCGTCGGTATCCATCAGAGCATTAGTGGAATGCTTATCATCCTTGACCAGACCCATGATGCGGATATCCATACCTAACGCATCGATGATCTCCTTAGCCGCCTGGATCTGGGTATAGCCGCCATCCACAAGAATACCATCCGGTTTCACCCCGTTATCCTTGAGAATACGGAAATATCTGCGGTAGATGACTTCCTTCATTGAATCCACATCGGAATTGCCTGTATGCAGCTTATATAAGCGGTAACTCTTCTTTTCGGGCAGACCGTCGTTATATACCACACAGGCAGCAACTGTAAACTTACCGGAGATATGGCTGTTATCGAACAGTTCCACTCTCTGCATCGGTCTTCCTGCGAGCCGTGAGAGCTCAGCTACGGCATCAGCTGTCATCTGTTCCTGTCTTTCCACGACATTGAACTTGAGATCAAGCTGTTTCTTCGCATTCTCCACACACATGGCAATCAGCTTGCTGCGATAGCCTTTCTGCGGCTGGAATACTCTGACACCCAGCAGTTCACTGACCATATCGGCATCGATCTCCTGCGGCAGAACGATCTCATTCGGCTTTGGATGATCTTCATAATACTGGATCAGGAAAGAGATGAACTCATCCATGGCTTCCCCGTACAGAGGCTGCAGTCTGAATTCCTTGTTCAGTACGATACCGTTTCGGACCAGAAAACCCTGGATCGCCAGATATCCCCTGTCGGCATACCAGGCAAAGACATCCCGTGTGCCGCGCCTGTCCATTTCGATCATCTGCTTGTCTATGACCCTGTGGATCGAATCGATCATCTGTTTGTATTCGGATGCCTTTTCAAACTCCAGGGCTTCACTGGCAGCGTACATCTTCTGGGTCAGATCCTTTTCCACATCATCCGTATCACCGTTCAGGAAGGAGGCGATACCGGATGTCATTTCCTCATACACATGTTCATCCACCGGATATTCACAGGGGCCAAGACACTGCCCGAGATGATAATACAGGCATACTTTATCCTGCATCACCGTACATCTTCGCAGCGGATAGATCCCCTGCAGGATCCGCAGCGTATCTCTGGCAGCTGTGGCATCCGGGAACGGACCGAAGTATCTTGCCTTCCGGTCTTTCTTTGTATCTCTGGCGATCATCATCCGCGGATACTTTTCTCTTGTGATCTTGATATACGGATAGCTGGAGTCATCGATGAACATGATGTTGTACTTGGGCCGGTATTTCTTGATCAGATTGATCTCCAGCACAAGCGCTTCCTTCTCACTTCTGGTCACGATAAAATCAAAGTCCTCGATATTGCGGACCATCTTGGAAGTCTTAAAATCATGGGCACCGACAAAATACTGATTCACTCTCGCATGCAGATCCTTGGCTTTGCCTACATAGATGATCTCTCCGTGTACATCCTTCATCTGGTAGCTGCCCGGTTCATGCGGCAGATTCGACAGTTTTGCCTTGATATACTCCTTGTCCATCTTATCCTTTCATCGTTACGACCGTAGCTCCGGTACCGCCTTCCTGGGGCATGCCGATCCGGTAGCTGTCAATACCGGACGTATGTTCCAGTTTGTTGTGTACTGCCTTGCGCAGAGCACCGCTTCCATCCCCGTGGATGATCCGGAACGTCTTCAGACCGTTCAGCTTTGCCTGATCCAGATACTCGCTCAGTTCATCCATGGCCTCATCCACCCGCAGACCGATCAGGTTGCATTCCAAAGATATGCTTGTTGTGACACTGGAGCGGATGCTGAAAACAGGCTCATTTGTTACTTTGGCGATATGACGGCTGCTGGGACGGATCTGGGCTGCCTTGACATGCATATTCCTGCCGTTGACATTCACCGTGATATCTTTCTTCCGGATCGATGTGATCCTGCCGTACTGGCTTGTATTGCGCAGCTCCACAAGATCACCGACCTGATAGACATGATCCTCTTCAGTGTTTTCCTTTTCTTCCTGTACATCGAGCTTCTTACGTTCCTTCAGCACCTCGTGGTATCCCGATGCTGCAGACATCTTCCGCATATTTGCCAGGATCTCATCAGCTTCCTCACGGGCCTCTTCACGGATCGCTTCGGCTTCCGCTTTCGCTTTATCCCGCCATGTCTCAAGATTATAGGCTACCGTTTTCTCTTTGCCGGTCAGTTCTTCTTCACGCTTCTTCAGTTCTTCTTCCTTCTGTGCCAGTTCTCTGCGCAGGTTCTCGTTCTCGCTGACCTGTACCTCCAGACGCTCGATCAGATGGTCTTCTTCCGTCTTGGCCTGGTTGATCAGGAAACGGGCATAGT
>CADBMY010000065.1 GCA_902795905.1 uncultured Erysipelotrichaceae bacterium | reverse complement strand
TCGGAAGCCTCTTCAAACGTCCTGTAGAACTCTTCGGCACCTCCGTGCACACTGTCGGATACCATCTTCACCGACATCACCGGGATATTGTTCCGTACACAGGTCAGGATAATACCGGCAGCTTCCATCTCACAGATATCCGCCCCGAACTCTTCATGCAAAGCACGTTTGTCTGCTTCATTGCCGACGAAGCGGTCACCGGAAGCACACATGACCTCCGGCAGATCCGGATAGATGCGCAGTGCTTCTTCCCGCAGCTCTCTGCTTGTCTCAATATACCGGTCCGGGAACTCCGTGTATCTTCCCTTTTCCACATGATCGATCTCGCTCAGATCAAACGGATAGTGACATACAGCCTTGACGATACAGATCTTCTTCTCCGAGATCTCTTCGGTCAGCGCTCCTACAAGACCGTAGTTCAGGATCATCTCCACCCCGTACTTTGTGATCAGATACTGCGTACCTGCAGCAGCTGCGATCTCACCGGCACCGCTGCTCAGCACAAACAGTTCATACCTGCCGACCTCATACCGCATGACGGTATAGACACCATCATGGTATACCTCTGCAGGTTCTCCGTATTTTCTCTTCAGGGCGGCCATCTCCACCGCTACGATCATTCCCGCTTTCTTCATGACTCTTCCTGTATACTCCTCCATATTGCCCAGGCATACAAACCATCCAGGAAGGTCAGGATCAGATCCAGAACTCCCAACAATGTTCTGCCCATATTCAGATAGATCACACCGTTGACCAGAAATATCACTGCCAGCATGCCGTAGATGTACACTGAACGCATTCTTGCGTTTCTCTGATCTTCCGGCATAGCTTACTTATATTCCTGACCTCCGGCAACTCCGAAGTGTTCCTCAAATGTCTGCGTATCTCCCTCGTTGTGGATCGCTGTTGCGACATCTACACCAACGTAGCGGAAATGCCACGGTTCATAGGCATATCCTGTTACCGCATCCTTCCCCTTCGGATAACGCATGATAAATCCATACTTGTAGGCATTGTCATGGAGCCACTTACCGATCTGCGTATTCTCAAAGTCAGCGGTAAAGTCCACACTTGTGCCGGTAACGAAGTCACAGGCAAGTCCGGTCTGATGATCGGAATATCCGGGACGGGAACTGATCCTGTCAGCTCTTTCCGTACCGTAGGAATTGACATAGCCGTTATATAACTGTCTCTGGTAATCTTCACTTCTGTATGCGGAACTGAACATCAGGGTCAGGCCGTCAGCTGCTGCAGCTTTCGTCATACTGACGACTGCCTGTGCTGCTTCAGAACGCATATACGGAGCGATCGTACCGACACCGCCGATATCATTGACATTGACAAGATCACTCGGGGCATACCCCTCCGGCAGGCGGTGTACCTTATTTGCGACAACAAGCAGAGAACTCGTATCTCTGAAGACAGGATCTTCATCACTCAGATCGATCGTTGTCGGTCCCGAAGTAGACGGTGTACCCGTTACCTTGACCGTAAACTTCTCCGTGGATTCATTGCCGCTCTTATCCTTGGCAGCGATATTGACCGTATAGGTACCTTCCTTCGAAGTATCCAGATCTGTCGTGACAGTATATACACCGTTGGTCAGGGTATCCGCCTTCTTCAGATCACCGTCTCTCTCATCACGCACATACATGATCGCCGAGACAGGATCATACTTCTGTCCTACCTTGATCTCGGTAGACGCATACAGAACCATGATCACCGGTGCTTTCGTATCTCTTTCCGGCAGGACTCTGACCGTAAACTTCTCGGTAGATTCATTGCCGGCTTTATCTCTGGCAGTAATATTGACTGTATAGGTACCTTCCTTCTTCAGGTCCAGATCTGTCTTTACGGTATAAACACCGTTGGACAGTACATCTGCCCGTTTCAGATCGCCATCCGTCTCATCACGTACATACATGATCGCATCATTGACATTGTAAGTATCATTCAGATACGTATCTACAGTCGCATAGCGAACCATGATCACCGGTGCTTTCTTATCATTGGACGCATTCGGTGATGCCGAAGGCTTCGG
>CADBMY010000064.1 GCA_902795905.1 uncultured Erysipelotrichaceae bacterium | reverse complement strand
CAGGAAAAGCAGAATACGATGGCTATCTTCCAGCAGCCCCACAACCCTACAGGACGTACATGGACTGTAGAAGAGATCAAGAAGATCACGGATATCTGCCGTGCCAACAATGTAATCATGGTCTGTGACGATGTTCATCAGGACATTCACAGAAAAGATGTCGAAGTCGTTCCTTTCATCAAGGTAGCAGGACCTGAAGGCATCGTCATGATCACAGGTATCAACAAGACATTCAACCTGGCCGGTCTCGCTGTTACAAACGTTATCATCCAGGATGAAGCATTAAGAGAGAAGATGGGACCCGCAAGACCCATGCTGTCCCCCTTCGGCATCACAGCTTGTATCACTGCATACACACAGTGTGATGACTGGGTCGATGAACTCAACGAATACCTCGATGAAGAGATCGACTATGTTGTCAACAGATTCCATGAGGAACTGCCCAAGGTCAAGGTCTGGAAACCTGAAGGCACATATATCCTCTGGCTTGACTTCACAGACTGCGGCTATACAAACGATGAACTGAATCAGCGTATTGCCGGACAGGCTCACATCGGCTTATCCGATGGTGCCGGACTCGAACCGCCGGCCGGAACACTGTTCAGAAGATTCTGCGTCACATCTCCCAAGAGCGTGATCAAGGAAGCTATGGACAGACTGGTAGCCTGCCTGAAGTAAATATACATACATAAAACGAGCAGATCCGTATGGACCTGCCCGTTTTTTTATACCCTGTTTTCTAGATCACATGGAGACTGTCAGTATCAAACTTGACATATGCCTTGTCTCCGATATTGTAGATCTTCTTGTTCTTGGGGTTGAAATCCGTGATCTTAACCAGTGTATCACCGACCATGACATGATAGTTCTGATAGCTTCCCATGAAGGTACTCAGGATAACTTCACAGGGCAGCTGACCTTCATCCGCAACCACAGCAGCTTCCGGACGCAGAACCAGCGTACACTCTTCACCGGCATTTCTGCCCGCAATATCATGCAGTTCAATGACATTGCCGTTGATATCTGCCGTACCGTTGTTTCCGTCAGTGGTCCGGATGGAACCCTTCAGGAAATTTGCCTCACCGATAAAGTCCGCAACAAATTCAGAATTCGGATGATAGTAGATCTCCTGCGGTGTACCCATCTGAGCAACAACACCCTTGTCCATGATGATGATCTTGTCAGAGATCGCCATCGCCTCCGACTGATCATGGGTAACGTAGATCGCGGTAATACCGGCTTCCTGCTGGATCCTGCGGATCTCCGTACGCATCGTCACTCTCAGCTTGGCATCGAGATTTGACAGAGGTTCATCAAACAGCAGTACACCCGGTTCCAGCACCAGAGCTCTGGCCAGAGCTACACGCTGCTGCTGACCGCCGGAAAGCTGATTTGTCATACGGCTCTCCATACCCTCAAGGCCAACCAGTTTCAGGATATTCGTGACTTTCTCACGGATCTCTTCCCTGCTCAGTTTGCGCAGCTTCAGACCGTAGGCAACATTATCGTAAATATTGTAATGCGGAAGCAGTGCATAGCTCTGGAAGACCATTGCGGTATCACGCTTGTTCGGTGTCAGTTCATTGATCGGTTCCCCGCCGAGATAGATCTCCCCTTCATCCGGGCTTTCAAAGCCGGCAATCATACGTAATGTTGTGGTCTTGCCGCACCCGGAAGGACCAAGCAGTGTAACAAACGTACCGGGTTCGATATCCAGTGTTGTATCCTTTACAGCATAGAAGTCTTTCTTTGTTTTGGGATCCTTATAGATCTTCGATATATGTTCGAGGCGTACGCCCTTCTTTTCCTTTGCCATATTCTATCCCTCCTTTACTGCACGGCTGGTTCCGAAGTGTTTGATGAACAGATTCATCAGGGTGACCGATCCGTACGTGATGATGATCAGGATCGTCGCAAATGCACAGGCAATACCGTATGAGCCTTTCTCTGCAAACTCATTGATCTGTACGGTGATCAGCAGGAATTTCGGTGTGACCAGCAGAATGATCGCGGATATGGCAGTGATACTGCGCACGAATGCGGTCACAAGTCCTGACAGGAAGCTGTCCTTGATCAGCGGCAGTGTTACTGTCATAAACACCTTGAAACTGTCTGCACCCATGTCATATGCGGATTCTTCGATACTTTTATCGATCTGACGCAGAGCCGAAATACCGCTTCTGGTACCTGTCGGCAGCGAACGTACGATAAAGACGATGATCAGCAGGGTTCCGGTTCCGTATAGTGACTGCAGGAAACCGGTACGGAAGACACCGGCAGAAAAGCCGCGGATATACCCGACACCGAGGACAGTACCGGGCACTGCCATTGCCAGCATCGATACAGCTTCGATAAAGCCCTTGGCTTTGAACGATCTCTTAACAACAAGATACGAGATGATCATGGACAGCAATGCCGTGATCGGTGAAGCAATCAGTGACAGCAGGAAGGAATCCTTAAATGCCTTAAATCCCTTATATCTGGTAAAGACAAGCTGGAACCACTTGAAGGTCAGATGGAAGTCATACCCCCATGTCCTGAACAAGGCACCAAGCGGTACACAGATATACATCAGGACAACAAACGAAGCAACCAGCAGACAGAAAGCTGTCAGCGGTACCGTTACAGACTTATCGGTGATCAGCATCCGCTGTCTGCTTGCCTTACCCGTCAAAGTAGCCGTGCTCTTGGCTTCCAGATAATACTTCTGTACGATGAACATCATCAGTGTGATGATCAGCAGCACCACAGCCATGGCGGAAGCGCCTTCCTTGTCATAGGCACCGGTGATCTGCAGATAAATAGATGTTGCCAGGGTATCGTAGGAACCGCCGATGATCATCGGGTTGGCAAAGTCTGCAATCGATTCAATAAAGGTCACCAGGAACGCATTGCCAAGACCCGGAAGGATCAGCGGAAGCGTAACCGTGGTAAACACCTTGAAACGGGATGCGCCCATGTCTCTGGCTGCTTCCTCCAGAGAGGGATCGATATTCTTCAGCAGTCCCTTCATCATCATGTAGCATACCGGGAAGAACGTCAGTGTCTGCACGATCGCAATGCCCCAGAAACCATAGACATTGTTTTCATAGATCTTCAGCAGATAACGGGTGATGATCCCGGCCTTGCCAAACAGCATGATCATGGACAGTGACAGCACAAACGGCGGTGATACGACCGGCAGCAGGCTGATGACTTTAAACAGCCCTGCCAGTACCTTTGTCTTCAGCTGCACATATTCCTCAACGTAGGCAAACAGAAGTCCGATCAGTGTCGACAGGATACCGACCAGAAAACCTACTTTCAGTGTATTGGTAATGGCTGTCCGGAAGCTTGGCATGGCCAGAATACGGCGGAAGACATTCAGGGTAATACCCTCTCCCGTCAGTACACTGTCAACCAGAAGGATCGCCAGAGGATACAGAATAAACAGGGTCAGGAAAACGATCAGTACAACGATCGTTGTGACCATGATCGGATCGGCAAAGAACTTCTTGCGTTCCAGTTCTTTACTTTGACTCTTAGCCATAATCGACCTCCTCTCTATTACGGCAAAATACCGGACGGAAAGACTCCGTCCGGTAATCAATGACCGTCAGTTACTCTGTCTTGAATCTGTCATCGCCGCCGCCGAGAGCATTCATTACTTCTGTAATGTATGTCTCCGTGTTTGCCTTGGCATCTTCAAAGTCATAGTCCATGACATTGTTCGGATCCAGACCGAATTCTTCCGCAACCTCAGGCTGCTTAGCGTTATCGATCACCAGGAACTGATAAGAGCCGTTCTTTGCCGCAAGCTCTACACATTCCGGAGAAAGCGCATATTCGATCCACAGTTTAGCAGCATTTGGATGTTTCGCACCCTTGAAGATTGCTGTCGCACCTACTTCATAAGAAGTACCTGAACTCGGGATCACAAGCTCGATATTGCCGTATCCGTTATCAACGATCTGGGTAATGCCGTCATGCAGGAAGCCGATGCCGACAACACACTCACCTGTACCGACATTCTTGGACGGACCGGAGCCAGACTTTGTATAGACCTGTACGTTCTTATCAAGGTCGACCAGATACTGGATACCTTCATCATGTCCGTATTTCTGGATCATCGTATTGATGACCAGTTTTGCTGTACCGGCAGTGTTATAGTTGGAAAGCCAGATCAGACCTTTATACTTTTCATCAAGCAGATCTTTCCAGTCTTCCGGTCTTTCAATACCCTTACGGGCCAGTTCATCCTTATTGACCATAAAGCCAAGGATTCCCTTATAGATACCGTACCAGTAACCATCTTTGTCACGGTATGCATCACTGATCAGGTGAGAAGCATTCTCTGCTTCATAAGCTTCAAGCAGACCCTTGGATGCCGCAATGTTATACGGATCGGTCGTACCGCCGAACCAGACATCACCGGAAGGATTGCCCTTCTCTTCTTCGATCTTGGCCTGGACTTCACCGGTAGACAGTCTCTGATACTGTACCTTGATTCCATAGAGTTCCTGGAAATGCTCAGCCGCAGCTGCCAGATATTCTTCTTCACAGGAACCGTAGACAACGAGTTCTCCTTCTTCCTTGGCAGCCTTGACCAGCTCGGATTCTTCTTCGTTTCCGGCAGGCTGTGTGCCGCCTTCCTGCTTGCCGCCGGAGCTGCAGGCAGTCATACCGAGTACCATGGACCCGGCCAGGAATAACTTCATAAGCTTTTTCACAATCTTTCGCCTCCTATCGCTATTGTAAAAACTGCTCATCCATATCATAGCACTGCCGAATACTTCTGTAAACGTTTCCAGAAAGCATTTATAAAAAACCGCAGGCACAGTACCTGCGGTCTTCTTAAGCACTCAGCTTACTCTTCACTCTTCTTTTTGAAGAATCTCTTCTCGACGTTGCCGCCTTCTGCTTCCTTGCGGTTG
>CADBMY010000063.1 GCA_902795905.1 uncultured Erysipelotrichaceae bacterium | reverse complement strand
CAGGCAGTAACATCCGAGATCGAGGCATATATCACAGCTCTTGCCGGACGCATGCAGGAACTGCAGAAGAAGATCACATCCCTGAACGAAGAGATCAAGGCAAAAGAAAAAGAACTCAAGGAAGCTGTCAAGGCAGAAGCCAGACCCATGGTATATGCAGATCTCGTCGCGGAGAAGACCGGTACATATCCGTTTGAGTTATGTGTGCACGAAAACAGTGCCGGCTGGTATCCCGTCTATGAGATCCATACGGATGCCGAAAAGACCCTGACCGTCAAACTCAGAGCCAGGATTCACCAGAATACCGAAGATGACTGGGAGAATACCAGAGTGTCCCTCCTGACCGGCAATCCTGCAAGATCCGGCAGTCTGCCGAAGCTGGATCCGACATACCTGAGCATACGCACCGAGACCAGAGCAAAAGCAGCAGGCATGAACGGCATGATGATGAAAGCCATGGCAGCACCGGCTTATGAAGCAGAAGAAGCAATGCTTGAGGATACGGCCGCCATGCCGGTCATGAACAGACTGGAAATGGCCAGTGCAGAAGTAGCCGAAGAAGCTGTCATGACAGTGTATAACCTGCCTGTGACCAAAACGATCCCTTCCGGCGGTGAAGGCATCATGGCAGACCTGCGCAGTTTTGATCTGCCTGCGGAATTCAAGCTGATCGCCGTACCGATGAAGGATATCAATGCGTTCCTGAAAGCAGACGTCGACATCTCCGCTCTTCCGACCGTGATCACCGGTGAAGCCAAGGTCTACCTGAACGGCATCTTTACCGGCAATGTCTACCTTGACGGCAAGATGACCGAGACCAAGTTTGAGATCCCTCTCGGCAGAGAAGAAAGCATCCAGCTCACCCGCACACAGAAGAAAGCCAAGGCATCCTCTGCCTTGCTGAAGAACCAGAAGAGCACAGAGTATGACTTTGAGATCCGTATTGCCAACACCAAGGATACACCTGTCGAACTCACCGTCACCGACCGTATCCCGGTATCCCAGGATAAGACGATCATCGTTGAGACCCTGCAGACAGACCAGGCAGACATCAACGCAGAAACAGGTATCATGACCTGGAATCTTAAACTGAATGCCAAGGAGACAAAGACCCTGCACAACAGCTACCGTGTCTCCCTGCCGAAGGACAAGCAGCTGACCGAGCGCACGGTATCAGGCAATACGATCTGTCCGGAATGCGGCTCCCGGGTATATGGCAGATTCTGTCCGGAGTGCGGACGCGCCATGTACTAAAAAATACACGGTCTCCCGTGTATTACTTGCCTAACAGTTCATCCAGTGTCTTACCGTAGGATGGCAGGAACTCGTTCATGAAGTCATTGACTTCGGGAAGTGCTTCCGCCATCTTTTTCAGTACCTCTTCCGTCGTACGCATGGCTGAGAAGAACTCACTGTTACCCGACACCTGTTCCTCAATGCACTTGATATATGCAGAGAGCTTGTCTGCCGCCTTGACGTACGGCATCAGCACTTCATCCCCGTGCAGGATCGGTGCATAGGTATCCCGCAGATCTTCGGGAAGCTGTTCAAGCAGTGTATCAACAGCGATCTCTTCCACCTTCTGATACGCCTCACGGATCTCCTTGCCGTAGTATTTGACCGGTGTAGGCATATCGCCGGTAATGATCTCTGAAGCATCATGGTATAACGCGATCATCGCAGCTCTGTCCGCATCCAGATCTCTGTCATAGCGCACATTGCCGATCGTACACAGCACATGTGCGATCATCGCCACTTCCAGTGAATGTTCAGACAGATTCTCCGTCCTGGCATTTCTCATCAAAGCCCAGCGGTTAATATACTTCATCCGTGATACCGTCGCAAAAAAGTGTGCGTTATTCCCCATGATCATCTACCTCTTCAAGTGTTCTTAATTATACCTTCCGCTCACCGTTTTCACAACCGGAATACCGCTGTGTTAAAATAGAATCACAATGAATCTTTCCGAACAGATCAAAACCAGAAGAAGAGTTTTGGGCATGACACAGGAACAGCTTGCCTCGCATCTTTTTGTTGATCGTTCATTAATATCACGCTGGGAATCAGGCAAATCCACACCCAGTGAAGAACAGCAGAAGATCCTATTCGAAGTTCTGTCCATTCCTGCAGAAGTAACTGAAAAAACACCGGCGAATAATGAGCACTATATCACCGGTTCTGAACTTCTCTGTATTCTGTTATCTCTGCTCGGTTTCTTCCTTAATCCACTTGGCATTCTCTTCTCCGGAGCCGCACTATTTCTGTCTGTAAGAAGAAATATGCCGCTGTACATCCGGGCTTTCTGCCTCATCTTCGTCTTCATTACGATTGACGAATTACTGTTTATGTACGGGATATCTCTGCCTAAACTGACGCTTTGATCATTCCAGTGTTACTTCGATCATCCCCGGCCCTATCTCAGCGTGAAGGGTCTTTTTTATATATGCCAGCAGCTTGTTTAAAGTGACTGTATACCTCGCATGTACAGGTGATTCGATCTGCAGCTCGCCGTCTTTTACCGTGTAGAACCGTGATCTTGCGCCTTGTCCGTATGCCTCCCGGATCACCTGATCCTGAATACCCAGTTCATACCACATGGACAGATACGGACTTCTGTAATAGACATGGTACTGCCCGTCTGACAGGCGGTTTATATCCAGTTCCGCAAGATCTCCGCTATTATCCGCAAATACATATGAACCGTTCGAAAAATTTCTGAACGACAGCAGCTCCATCTCCATGGCCGTACGAACTTCCGGATGATCCTGATGATCCTTCTCGATCATTTCCGCCAATATCACCGACTT
>CADBMY010000062.1 GCA_902795905.1 uncultured Erysipelotrichaceae bacterium | reverse complement strand
TTGTTGATCTCTTCCAGTTCTTCCAGTCTGTAGAATCTTCCGTAATTATTCTTACCCAGCGGACCTTCACCGCCGTTATGCTCACGCATAAACGCAAGATAATCCTCCGGCAGTTCCAGCCCGTTTACATGCGTTATCAGTTTCTCCGGCTTGTCATTGAAGTCAAAGTCCTTAAACATTTCTTTCAAATCCATTACTCCGCTCCTCTGTCTGTATCAGTCATGATTTCGTTTAGTATGAAGTTCCTGATTCTTTTACTCATCTCTTCACTGTGGAAATAATGCATATAGTGTCCGCAGTCATAACTGACCAGTTCAGCATGGATATTCTTTGCGAAGTCCAGCTGATTCCGGACCCAGTTTTTGGATGTCTGCTTCCCGTTTGAGCAGAATAACAGAGCCGGGCAGCTGATTGGTCCCTGCTCACCGGTAAATGATGCATTCTGCTTGATCTCTCTCGCTTCGTTAATGAAGCAGTCATTGAACGCATTCCGTTTCTGCAAAAGCTTTACCTGACGCTTATCATTCTCACTCAGCGTATCATTATCCGGGATCACCGAAAGCGAATGCAGTCTGAGTCTTCTCAGTATCTTCATTGTCCTGATTCTTTTGTTCACATCCGCTTCTGTCCACTCTGCGTAAGACAGCGGAGAAGCCATATCAAGCCCGATCAGTGCCTGGATCTCTTTCGGATACATCTGTATCCATCGGATCGCTTCTATTCCTCCCATGGAATGCGGCAGAAGAATATACGGACCCTTCTCACCAAGCTGATCAAGTGCCGTTCTCTGCATGTTCACAAGCGAATCAACATCACACGGGGCATCCCAGATATCCGAATAGCCGTAGCCGAACTTCTCGATCACGATGATCCGGAAATCATTCTTCAGTTTCTCATACAGAATCTTAAAGTCGTAGACCGGTGCCACGGTACCTGAGCCTGACATGAATACAAGCTTCGGTTTATCCGGATCTCCCGCTCTGAAAACATGTATCTGATGATGATTCACTTCTGTCAGTTCACCGACAGCTTTGATCTGCACATGATCTTTCGGCATGATATCTCCTGTATTTTCCTGCGTCAGACCGTTATTAACGGGATGCCAGCTTCAGGAATTTCGCTGCGTTCATCTGTTCGTTGGTCAGATATTCTCCGTTGTAAAACAGCGCGTATGTTGTGATCGGTGTAGGAGCGCTCTGTGCAGCTTCTCTGTTCTCTATATGAACTGCCTTGAATTCGATATGATGCTCTTTTGCGGTCTCTTCCACAATGGGTACATATTTGGCATTGAACGGGCATTGACTCGTATAGAAAAGAACATAGCCGGATCCACTGACGTGTGGATGTCTTGCGCATTCTTTGAATCTCGGCGTTTCCGCACCGGGTGTGAAAGGCAGATACCACAGCTGTATCCCGTTGTCCGCTTCGTCACACACAGAAAATCCCTTATGCGCCAGATACTTCGGATCCGCAAGAAACGGCTTTTTCTTTGCGGCACTCAGAATGCAGAGCCCTTTTTTACCCTTTTCCCTGCTGTCCTCAATACATGCATGCAGAAGATCATTCGAATATCCATGTCCCTTGAACGAGCCTGACACCCACAGACAATCGATGTACATATACCCGTCCGCACCGATCGGATTCCATGCATTCTCGGCGGGAATGTACTCAATAAAGCACTTACCGCGTTCCACACTTTTCAGAAACACCAGTCCCTCGTCAAACCGGTCCGCAAGCCATGCCTTTTTTGACGATACCTGTATATCCCTGTTATTGGAGATGGCGCAGCAGATATGCTCCTTCTCCAGATTCTCTTTTGTTACTCTGATATATTCCATGTGATCTACCTCCAAGAATCCGCGTATCCTGTGCTCACTTCGGGATCGTTACATCCTCTCCTGCACACAGAAACATAAATAATACGATCAGGAATTTCCTCATATACGCCCCCTGATACTTTTGATGATCACGCATATTTCGCATGCGCATTGTTTGTGATCACCAGAATGATCACAAACAGCAGTGTGGACACAATGAAACTGATCAGCCACACTTTCTTCAGCAAATGATTCTGTATGCCAAGCAGCAGTAAAACCGCCGAGATGACCGTGACAGCTGTAAAGAATATCTGCAGATACAGAAAGACCGTCTGATCCATGATATTCAGCCTGTCGATCGGGCTTCTGGTCCATTCCCGGACATTCCCATTTGGCATGACAGCACGGTCGGTATACATGCCGAGGTTCAGCACAAGTACATATACTATGTTCAGAATGATCGATATTATTCTCGTTAACATATCACTTATATTATATCTTTCATACATCTTTCATGTAGGCTTCTTTAAAATATAAGTAAGGAGATTCACGCTATGAGTAACTATAATGTGCTGCATCAGCCCTGCATGATCGGCAAAGTCGAGATTCCGAATAGTTTTGCTGTTCTTCCAATGTCCCTCGGTGCCCTTTCCTACGATGAGGAAGGCGGTTATTCCGACAATCTGATCAACTACTTCAGTCTGCGTGCCAAGGGCGGCTTCGGTCTGATCATTACCGGTGCCGCAACCATCCTGAAGGCTGTCTGGGAAGCCTGCGAAGCCGCGAATTCCATCTAAGCACACAAAGAGAAACTGTCCGCAGATTCCTGCAGACAG
>CADBMY010000061.1 GCA_902795905.1 uncultured Erysipelotrichaceae bacterium | reverse complement strand
GGAGAATCCTGGATCAGAGCAAGTGCATCGGACATCAGATCACTAGCAAACGCTGCCTCGTAATCCTTCTTGAGCAGATGCTCATTCCAGATCGAAAGCGGCTTGGCGTTAATTGCATCGATGATATCCTGAGCAATCATTATGCAGGCAGTGTTTCCTGAGCAGTTTCAGCACTGCGGATCGCGTTGATCTCCTCAGCGATCTTCTTCTTTGTGCAGGCGCCGACAACACGTCCGTCAATTACACATACAGGAGCAAGACCGCAGGCACCAAGGCATCTCGTTGCATCAAGAGAGAACAGGCCGTCGGCACTGGTTCTGTTGACTTCAGCACCGGTAAGCGCGATTGCTTCATCGAGCAGGCTCTGCGCACCCTTAACGTAGCATGCTGTACCCAGGCATACATTGACAACATGTTTACCCTTAGGTTCTGTTGTAAACTGCGCATAGAAGTTAACAACACCGAAAACTTCGGCAGCACTGACACCGGCAGCATTTCCGATCTTTTCCATTGCTTCAAACGGAATGTAACCAAGTTTGTCCTGAACTTCATGCAGCATGACGATTACAGGTCCGGGTTCACTCTTGTGAGCCTCAACGACCTCATCAATTAATTTGAGAGCTTCTCCATTGAGCTTTTCCATGCTTCTTCCTCCTTAATCTCTCAAACCGGTATGTACCGGGAATATACCGAATCGGATATCCATGCCATCCGGCATAAGCATATCTATCATCGAATACAGGCTTAAAGAATGCACTGCAGTCTGATTGCTTCATGAAGAGACTTCACAGCAGATCAATCCGCCGTTCAGGCCTGTGCATCCTTTCACAAGTATTATACTATAAATCACTTGGACCGCCAGTATTATCCTTGTCACAAAGGCTGTTTTTTAAGCCGGGATACTTATTTTTTCGATCTGATCTCACCAAGCAGAAGCTCTTTAGCTTCATCAAATGTAAGCTTTGTCTCCTGCTTCTGCCCATATCTTCTCAAGGTCACGGAGTGATTGTTCAGTTCGTTGTCGCCGACAACAAGTTCTACCGGGATCTTCTTTGTCTGGGCTTCTCTGACACGATAACCGAGTTTCTCATTGCGGTCATCAACGGTAACTCTCATACCGATCAGTTTCAGTTCATCCGCCACCTGATGCGCATATTCACCATGAGCATCCGGAGATACCGGGATAACAGTGATCTGTGTCGGGGAGAGCCATAAAGGCAGAACACCCTTCGTCTCTTCCAGCAGGAAAGCGACGAAACGGTCAAGGGAACCGAGGATCGCTCTGTGGATGACAACAGGACGTGCCTTACTGCCGTCTTTGTCAACATATTCAAGTTCAAATCTCTCCGGCAGCTGATAATCAAGCTGGATCGTGGAAAGCGTAAACTCATGGCCGAGAGCACCGCGGACCTGAACATCGATCTTAGGACCGTAGAAGGCTGCTTCCCCTTCTGCCTCGTAATACTTGACACCCATCTCCTTGAGGACTGCACGCAGTTCGGATTCACTTCTCTGCCACAGATCATCGTTGGCAAAGTATTTCTCCGTATTGTTCGGGTCACGCAGAGACAGACGGAACTCATAGTTGTCAAAACCGAAGTCCTTGTATACATCCAGGATCATCGCGGTTACGGCTTTGATCTCCGATGCGATCTGATCGGGACGGCAGAACAAGTGCGAGTCATTCTGTGTGAAAGCACGTGATCTCTCGATACCGGAAAGCGCACCGCCGGCTTCAAAACGGAAGTCATTGGCGATCTCAGCGATACGGACCGGCAGATCTCTGTAAGAATGCAGTGTGCTCTTATACATGATCATATGTTCAGGACAGTTCATCGGTCTCAGAACATATTCATCACTGTCTCTCTCCATGACCGGGAACATGTCATCTTTATAATGTGCGAGATGTCCGGAGATCTTATACAGCTTTGTGCTGACAACAGACGGAGTCATGACATGCAGATAGCCGTTGGCGATCTCCTTGTCCATGATGTAGTCACTCAGAATACGTCTGACGGTAAAGCCGTTGGGAAGCCACATCGGCAGACCGGAACCAACCGTCTCCGAGAACATGAACATGGAGAGTTCCTTACCCAGACGTCTGTGATCTCTCAGCTTGGCGTCTTCAAGATCTGCCAGATGCTCTTCAAGTTCTTCAGCAGTCGGCAAACATACACCGTAGATCCTCTGCAGAACCTTATTATTCTTATCGCCCTTCCAGTAAGCACCGGAATGCTTCGTCAGTTTGAAGTTCTTCAGCAGTTTTGTGCTTTCAACGTGGGGACCGCGGCAGAGATCGGTAAAATCGCCCTGTGTGTAGCAGCTGATGACTGTTTCATCTTCATCCATACGGCTGATCAGATCAACTTTATACATGTCATCCTTGAACATCTTCAGAGCTTCAGCCTTGCTGAGTTCATGACGGACAATACGTTTGCCGTCCTTGGCAAGCTTCTTCATCTCTTTTTCGATCTTCGGCAGATCCTCATCACGGATAACCTCGTCACCGAGATCGATATCGTAGTAGAAACCTTCCTCCACAACAGGCCCAACCCAGAATTTAGCCTGCGGATACAGGTGTTTCACAGCCTGTGCCATTAAATGTGCACAGCTGTGATTCAGAATATTAAGACTCTCGTCTTCCTTAAAATTGCGCATGTTCTCCTCCTGTAAGTAAAAAAGCGCCCTGTTCAAGGACGCTTATAAGCGCGGTACCACCTTAATTCTCATCATATGATGAGCACCTCAAGTCTTTAACGCAGACCTGCGTGATCGATTAAGATCCGGCTCCCGGGCGGTAATCTCACAGTCTCTCGCATACCTTGCACCAACCGGCATGCTCTCTGTATCCTGACCTGCGGATCGTGTCCCGTTCTTAGCTTTCTTTTATGTTATAACGTATTTACTGCTGTTCGTCAATCATTCATCAGCGGGAAACATACGTGCTGCCGCAACAGCTGTCTGCCATCTCTGATAATACTTATCAGCATCTTTCTTTGCCATCAGCGGTGTATAGATCGTATCCCCTGCCGAAGGTGCGCGCAGATCATCCATGGTCCAGTAGCCGACAGCCAGTCCGGCAAGATTTGCGGCACCGATCGCGGTCGATTCAACACTGGCAGGACGAATCACAGGATGCTGGATCAGATCTGCCTGGAACTGCATCATGTAGTTGTTTGCGGATGCGCCGCCGTCGACCTTCAGGGTATCGATCTGCTTGCCGATATCCTTTTCCATGGCTTCCAGAATATCTCTTGTCTGATATGCCAGAGAGTCCAGTGTAGCCTTTGTGATATCATCAACCGTCGTGCCTCTGGTCAGACCGAACAAGGCACCGCGGCAGCGGTCATCCCAGTACGGAGCCCCAAGCCCGACAAATGCCGGCACCAGGATCACACTACGGTCATTCTTCGAACGCAGGGCCATCTCCTCAGACATCGAAGCTTTTTCAAAGAAGTGCAGTTCGTCTCTGAGCCACTGGATAGCAGATCCGGCAACAAAGATCGATCCCTCCAGAGCATACGTGATCTTTCCGTTAAGACCCCAGGCAATCGTTGTGACAAGACCGCTCTCCGACTTCATCGGCTGTGTACCGGTATTGACAAGCATGAAGCATCCGGTGCCGTATGTATTCTTTACGGACCCGACATCGAAGCATCCCTGTCCGAACAGTGCAGCCTGCTGGTCACCGGCAATTCCGGCAATCGGTATCTCGGCACCGAAACCGCGGTAATCCGCTGTTGTTCCGTATACACAGGAACTGTCTCTGACTTCCGGCAGCATGCACATCGGTATGTTCATGATCCGGCAGAGTTCTTCGTCCCACTTTTTCTCATAGATATTGTAGAGCAGTGTGCGGCTGGCATTCGTATAGTCCGTAATATGCACTTTCTGACCGCTCAGGTAATAAACAAGCCAGGAGTCGATCGTTCCTGCCAGAAGCTTGCCCTCTTCCGCCATCTGCTGGGCACCTTCCACATGATCAAGGATCCAGCGGATCTTCGTCGCAGAGAAATAGGCATCGATCTTCAGACCGGTCTTCTCTTCAAACAGAGGAACGTAGCCCTTCTCCTTCAGTTCATCACAGATGTCTGCTGTCTGTCTTGACTGCCAGACGATCGCACGGTAGATCGGAAGTCCGGTGTCCTTGTTCCAGACGACCGTTGTCTCACGCTGGTTGGTGATCCCGATCGCAGCAATATCCGTGGGCTGAAGATTTGCTTCCATCAGACTGGAAGCCATAACAGCCTGTACAGCCAGAAGGATCTCATTGGCATCATGTTCTACCCATCCGGGATGCGGAAAATACTGTGTGAACTCCTTTTGTGCCATGGAAACTACATTGTGCTCATGATCAAAGATCATTGCTCTGGTACTTGTCGTACCTTCATCAATTGCCATTACATATTTGCTCATCATCATGTCCTCTACCCAAATTATAGGCATGTACAAACACCTCTTCAAGTAAAAACCCCCGCATATATGATGCAGGGGTTTCATGCATTGTATCGGGATGACCGTTACTCTTCAGTAACTGCCTTTGCTTTTTTTCGCGAAGCTTTTCTCTTCTTCCCGTCAGTGTTAGACCGGTAGTTGAGTGCAGCTTTCTGGGCAGTTGCTTTCATCGCAGCAGCTCGTCTTACGGCGGGTCTGTATGTGCTCATTCACGGTCCTCCTCAATATAATTACTTCTTCTTTGCAGGTTTCTTTGCAGCTTTGGCAGCCTTCTTGGCAGCAGCAGCTTCACGGTCTGTTCTGATCTTAGCCTGTGCAGCAGCAAGTCTTGCCAGAGGTACACGGTAAGGTGAGCAGGAAACGTAGTTCAGACCAACTCTGTGGAAGAATTCTACAGAAGCAGGATCGCCGCCGTGCTCGCCGCAGACACCGAGGTGCAGATCCTTACGTGTGCTGCGTCCCTTTTCGGCAGCCATCTTGATCAGCTGGCCGACACCGTCGACATCAACATGAGCGAACGGATCACTCTCGTAGATGTGCTTGTCATAGTAATCACCTAAGAACTTACCGGCATCATCACGGGAGAAACCGAATGTCATCTGTGTCAGGTCGTTTGTACCGAAGCTGAAGAATTCAGCTGTCTCCGCAAGCTTGTCTGCTGTCAGAGCAGCACGCGGGATCTCGATCATTGTACCGACTTTATATGTCATCTTGGAGTTAGCCTCAGCGATGACCTTGTCAGCTGTTTCCTTAACGATCTTCGCTACATAAGCAAGTTCCTTAGCCTCACCTACCAGCGGGATCATGATCTCAGGAGTAACCTTCCAGGAAGGATGCTTCTTATTTGTAGCAAGTGCAGCCTTGACGATAGCACGAGTCTGCATTTCAGCGATCTCAGGATATGTAACATCCAGACGGCATCCGCGGTGACCCATCATCGGGTTGAACTCATGCAGGCTTGCTGCAGCTGCCTTGACATCGTCGACAGTAATGCCGAGGGATGCAGCAACATCAACCATCTCTTCTTCCGTCTTCGGCAGGAATTCATGCAGAGGCGGATCAAGCAGACGGACAGTAACACTTCTGCCCTTGCCCATAGCTTCGTAGATACCCTCGAAGTCTTCCTGCTGATAAGGTTCAAGCTCACCGAGAGCAACCATTCTCTGTTCTGTATTCTGAGCTACACAGAGCATACGGATAGCTTTAATTCTCTCAGCGGAGTTGAAGAACATATGTTCTGTACGAACCAGACCGATACCTTCAGCACCGAATTCAACTGCCTTGGCAGCATCCTCAGGTGTATCAGCATTTGTTCTGACTTTCAGTGTACGGCGTGCATCTGCCCATTCCATGAACTTCTTGAAGTCACCGGAGATCTTGGCAGGACTTGTCTTGATCTCACCCTGGTATACGCAGCCGGTTGTACCATCAACAGAGATGATATCGCCTTCCTTGAATGTCTTGCCGCCGACAGTGAACTGTTTCTTCTCTTCGTTAACGGAGATATCACCGGCACCGGATACACAGCATGCACCCATACCACGGGCAACGACTGCAGCGTGGCTGGTCATACCGCCGCGTACGGTAACGATCGCTTCGGAAACGTGCATACCTTCGATATCTTCAGGAGAAGTCTCAAGACGGACGAGAACGACCTTCTTACCGGCATCAGACCATGCCTTGGCATCAGCAGCTGTAAATACGACAGCACCGGAACCGGCACCGGGAGATGCAGCCAGACCCTTGGCAATGATATCACCCTGATGAGCCTTCAGATCCTTAGCATCAAATGTAGGATGCAGCAGGTCATCAAGCTGTTTAGGCTCTACCATCAGCAGAGCATCATCTTCAGTGATCAGGCCTTCATGAACGAGGTCAACAGCAACCTTCAGAGCAGCAGCAGCGGTTCTCTTACCGTTACGTGTCTGCAGCATGAACAGTTTGCCTTCCTGGATCGTGAATTCCATATCCTGCATGTCATGATAATGTGCTTCCAGTTTCTTTCTGACATCATCAAGAGCCTTATATGTTTCAGGCATCTTTTCTTCCAGTGAAGGATATTTAGCCTTTCTGTCTTTCTCGGAGATACCATTGGACTTAGCCCATGCCTGGGAGCCCTTCTTGGAGATCTGCTGAGGAGTACGGACACCGGCAACAACATCTTCACCCTGAGCGTTGATCAGATATTCACCGTAGAAGTACGCATTGGCACCGGTGGAAGGGTCACGTGTGAAGCATACGCCTGTAGCACAATCATTACCCATATTACCGAAGACCATGGACTGTACGTTAACAGCTGTACCCCAGTCGGAAGGAATGTCATTCATTCGTCTGTAGTAGATAGCACGTTCGTTGTTCCAGGAACGGAAGACTGCTTCAATAGCTCTTTCCAGCTGTACGTTAGGATCCTGAGGGAAATCCTCACCCTTTTCAGCCTTATAGAAATCCTTGAACAGACCTGTCAGCTTCTTCATATCATCAGCATCGAGATCGATATCGTCCTTAATGCCCTTTTCAGCCTTCAGTTCATCAATAATAACTTCAAATCTCTTCTTGGACAGACCCATGACAACGTCAGAGAACATCTGAACGAAACGACGGTATGAGTCATAAGCAAAACGAGGGTTATTACTTGCTTCTGCGATCTTCTCAACTACGACATCGTTGATACCCAGATTCAGGATCGTGTCCATCATACCCGGCATGGATGCACGGGCACCGGAACGTACAGATACAAGAAGCGGGTTTTTGGAATCGCCAAGTTTCTTACCCATCGTCTTTTCGAGCCATGTCAGGTTCTTCTTAACCTGAGCCATGATCTCATCATTGATCTTTTCACCATCAGCATAGTACTGATTGCAGGCTTCCGTTGTAATCGTAAAGCCCATCGGAACAGGTAAACCAAGACCTGCCATTTCGGCCAGATTGGCACCTTTACCGCCAAGCAGTTCTCTCATCGAGCCATTGCCTTCGGTGAACTTGTAGACATATTTCTTTGTCGACATATTGCCTCCTTCTTTTAGACAATTTGATTATAAACTAGGCAATTTCACAAGACAAGATAAGTTGTCTTATTACCTATAACAAATATCACAAAACCTATATACGAATTCGTTATACGTCAAAGGAGCGTACTTCCGTACACTCCTCAGATGATTATTTACGCAGGAAAGCAAGTCTTTCCGTAACAGCCGAGAGCTGCTTCTCGTAATCTGTCAGCTTGCGTTTCTCCTCTTCGATCTTGAAAGCCGGTGCCTTCTTCATGAAGCCTTCATTGCCAAGGATACCGTGACTTCTTCTGATCTCTCCGTTCAGACGCTTTTCCTCCGCTTCCAGTTTGGCGATCTCTGCCTCCTTGTCCAGCAGTTCGCCGGCCGGGATCAGAATCGTACCGGAATATACCGTCTCGACCGCGAGATCCCCTTCCAGATCCTTCTGCCAGTTGGCTTTCGCCATTCTCTCAAGCATCTTTGCCTGTTCCGCATCCAGATCTACATTGTTGCCGTCGAGGTCACGGATACTCAGGGTGATCGGTGTGCTCGGTTTCAGGTGGTTGGTCACCTTCAGTTCTCTGACCTTGGAGATCACCGAGATCAGTCTGTCCATGGCCAGTGTATCGATCTCTCTGATCGTCTTGATCCCTGTCGGCCAGGACGCAAGACAGATCGTTTCTTCATGACCGGGCAGTTTCTGGTAGATCTCTTCCGTCACAAACGGGATAAACGGATGCAGGAGCTTGACGATATTCAGCAGAGCTGTGTAAAGAGCTGCCTGGGCTGCCTTTCTGACCTTGGCATCATCACTGTTCAGACTTGCCTTGGAGAGTTCCACATACCAGCTGCAGAAGTCATCCCAGACAAATGAATACAGTTCATTGCCGACCAAGGCAAACTCGTACTTCTCCATATTCTCCGTGATGTGATCGATGACAGCATTCAGTTTATTCAGGAACCAGAGATCAGTCTCCGAGAG
>CADBMY010000060.1 GCA_902795905.1 uncultured Erysipelotrichaceae bacterium | reverse complement strand
GAGACTGGCGATCGAGAAACCCATGCCCTGCAGGATATTCGGGACCGTATTCACAGCAATCAGGAATACAAACCCCGAAACATTGATTAGATTAGCTGTATACCCAAGCTGGATGACCTCTGCCGGCGCATCCTTGACGAAAACAGCGATCAGCTGTCTGCCGAAGAAGAACGAAACGAGGACACCGAAGATCCACACGCACATCTCCAGCATGGTTGCCACACGCAGACCCTGTGATACACGGTCAAGTCTTCTGGCACCGATATTCTGTCCGGAGAAAGGCGCCAGTGACTGTCCTACCGCCATGATCGGTGCTGACAGGATACCGTAGATCTTACCGGAAGCGGTCATTGCCGCAACTGCGTTGGTACCCATCGAGTTTACTGCCACCTGCAGGATCGAGATACCTGACGCAATGATCGTCAGGCGGATGCCCATCGGTACGCCATGACGAAGCAGTTCCTTCGTATGTGCAGGAGAGAAGGTCAGATCTTCCTTACGCATATGCAGTAAGGGCACTCTCCTGTAAATATGATAAACACAGGTAAGACCGGAGATCAGCTGGGCCAGCACCGTTGCCAGGGCAGCTCCTCTTACACCCATGTTAAATGCCAGAATAAAGACCAGATCGAGCACGATATTGATCAGGGAAGACATCACCAGCAGAAGTACCGGGGTCTTACTGTCACCGAGGGAACGGATGATCGAAGCTGTATAGTTATACAGCATCGTAAACGGAAGACCCAGGAAGATGATCTGAATATACGCATGCGCATATTCGTAGATATCCGCAGGTGTCTTCATCGCTGTTAACAGCGGACCGCAGAACACAGATACGAGTATCGTGACTACAGCCGCAATGATCACAGCCATGCGGATACCGTTAGCCAGGTACTTCCGCAGTTCGCCGTGTCTGCCGCCGCCGAAACTCTGTGCGATCGGTATCGAGAAGCCGTTGCATGTGCCGTTGCAGAACCAGATCACAAGGAATGACAATGAGCCGGTGGAGCCGACGCCAGCCAGCTGATTGAGACCGAGAAAACGGCCGACGATCAGCGTATCTGCCACATTGTATAACTGCTGGAACAGGTTGCCCAGCAGAACAGGGATCGCAAAAGAAAGGATATGCTTAAGCGGAGAACCAACTGTCATATCTTTGGTCATACTGCACCTCCCGATGATACCGGAATATAAAACCGAATTGCTCTTGGTTATATACTAACGCAGAGAATTCGGCTGTATCTATCGCAAAAACTGCATTGTATGCGATGTTTCTTATAATACCAGTGTCTGTAAAGCTTTATGCATACGCATGTCAGGATCCTGGAAATGTCCTCCCGGATTCAGTTCATACGTAACCGTGCAGTACTGTTCAAGAAGATCCCGGACCTGTTCTGTCTTTTCCTCCACGGTGGACATGACCGGGTTCTTCGTCTTCTTCTCTTTATCTCCAAGTGAGAGATATACCCGCTCACAAAGTACCGGGTGTGTCTGTATATACTCCGCAAAGTCAGGAAACCAGAGTGATCCCGATACCGAAGCAATACCCGTAAAGCCCCGGATCTTTGTGGCGGCATACAGCGAGAAAAGACCGGCCAGGGAATACCCCATCAGATACGCATGATCATACGTCTCTCCCGCAAGTACGGAAGCCACTGCCTGTACCATCTCATCTGCCTGTCCGCCGAAGTCTTCACCCTGTCTGAATATCTTCTGTGCCGGCCACGGTGACATATACATATTCCAGTCATAGCCGTATATGTTGATCACCCGTATACCCCGCAGATCACCCAGGATACCGGCGGGATCTTCCTCCCGCATCATGATCACAAGGTCATTTCCCTCACCGTATCTGCTTACTTTATACTCCATTGTCTTTCTCCGTTTTTACAAATCCCTTCATATCCGCTATGATTAATTTCAGCGGAGGTGATGTATATGACTTCTCAGAAAAAGAAATTCCCGCTTGTCCGTTTCCTGATCAGTATATGTATCCTGCTGTGTGCAGGCTTTATGTGGGTGCTCTACCATACCACCCTGTTCGTCGGTAACCGTACAGCTCCCGAAGGCTATCTCGATATCAGTTCCTACAAACTGTATGACGAAAATGGTGGGGCAGACAATGATCCCCTGCGCTCGATCGACGGCAGCTCCTACACCTGGTATACCGACATGAATACGCTTAAGACTGCGGAAGGCATCGGTCCCGGCTGCACCTGGGAAGAATTCCTGCAGGCTTACGGTTCATACAAAGTCAAGTATATCGACATATACAACGAGAATGCCGACTACGAGAATGATGAATACTATGCGACCCATCACCTCAATGACATTACACCCGAAGAATTCGACAGGCGCTTCCTGCAGACCGGTATTATCGACCCCGAGAACGAGGACATCGATATCACCTTCGGTGTCTATGCCCGCGGTACGGAACTGCTGTATACACAGTCAGAGATCGATACTGCCCTTGATAAATACTATGATACGTTCTTCATGATCGGCCCCTGGAGCTTCTCACTGAGTCCCCAGTATCATACGGTCACGATGGATTTTGAGTTCCGTCCCATGAAAGAGTTATACGGACATGAGGACGAAGCAGGCTTCGTCCTCTATTCCGTCAGTATTTACAAGTACTGATCACCTGACGATCTCAAGACCATCTACGGTATTCAGTTTATCCTCGGCTGCCACTACACATACGGCAGCCTTTTTCATGCCCTCTTCGAGCCAGTCCGCCAGCTGTACAAAATCCTCCGGTGTCGTATGCAGAAGCTCTTCACGCAGCTTCCTGCGGTATTCATACGTAATACCGCTGATCTGGCGCAGATCTTCCAGACGTATTCTGGACTGCGGAGACTGCAGAGGATCACCGGCTGCTACAGCACCGATGATATACGCGTCCAGCGGGGTATCGCCCTTTGCCAGCTCACGTGTAAATTCACCCAGTGTCTTCGTGATACGGATCGTATTCGCCGGATCGGGATCACGGAAAGAATATGCGGTAAGCGTACCGTCAGCTCCTACGGACAGTCCGGTACCGTAGGCACCGCCCTTGACTCTGACTTCATTCCAGAGATAGCCGTATGTCAGGATATGACTCAATGCCCGGATCGCCCCGGAGATCCTGCCGCCGACATCCTTCAGGTTGAACGAAGCCGCACTGTAGGCAATACCTGCAGGAATGACCATACCCTCCTGCTTTCCTTCTTCGATCGGGAAGTGGACAACACCTCTCTCGAATCTCTGGGTCTGGTATTTATCCGAAAGATCGGTCAGAGCTTTCAGGTTCTCTTCACCGGTCATGCTCAGGATCATGCGTTCTCTGTTAAACAGGATATCCCTGTACATTTCCAGGTTGGCAATGAATTCTTCAGCTCTTTCATCATAGTGTTCATACAGATCGCTGACCCAGCAGATCGAGGCATAGCCATCCAGGTCTTCCCTGGCACTGCCGCCGGCACTGCACTGTGACGCTGTTCTGATCATCGCCGCAAGATGACCGCTGCTGATCATCGCCTGTCTGTTGGCTTCGACCTCCTGTGCCAGAAGAGCCCTGATCATTTCCTTGTCAAAGATCGTCTTCTGGGTGATCTCCCATACCAGATCCATCGCTGTCTGCAGGTTCTTCTTCAGTACCTTGCCGGTCACATACAGCAGCGGGATCGCCGCATCACGATCTTCAGGCAGGGAACTGACTGTTGTCCCGAAAGCCAGACCGCCGAGGTCTCTGCGGATGATCTGACGCAGTTCTGTCAACGTATGATCTTCGGTCGGAAGACTGCCGAGCAGATCCGCAAACTCGCCGACTTCTGCCAGTGACTTCTTCGTAATACCGTTCATCAGGAAGTACATGCTGAAGTAGACGATACCTGTCTTCTCCTCCGGATACAGCATGACCGGTATACCCCTGTATTCACGCTTTTCCGGTTCATAACGCATCGGTTCCACAGGCACATCACTGATCTTCAGCTGCGGCAATGTCGCCAGCTGTTCCGGTGT
>CADBMY010000059.1 GCA_902795905.1 uncultured Erysipelotrichaceae bacterium | reverse complement strand
GCCTAGCAGGTGGTTTTTCTGTTTCGCACACTTTACTCTCTGCCTCTTTTCCCTTCCTTCTTGTGCTCAACTGTCCACTAGGACGAATGAAAGTGTGAACTCCGGTTCACACTTTTTTATTTTTGTACTGTTCAGAAACTGAGAACTAACATACAATAGTCGTTGCTTCAGGAGGATATGCAATGATCGATGAATATCTGAAGGCAAAAAAATCAGGAGAGAAAGCATTTCATCAGGCAGTACTCCGCGGAAAGTATCCGTATATCAGCTGCCTTGAAGATATCCTTGAAGGAAAAACCATAACCGAGAAAAAGATCGGTACTTTTGATATACCCTTAGCCATGGTACAGGGAACCAGGACCAGAGGACGGGCAAATGCATTCGCCCCGAATTACATGCCCCTGCAGGACAGAGACAGTGAATTCGCCTATAAGTGGATCAACGTATACAATGCCCAGACATCCCAGGGCATCGATGATCCGATCAAGGTCTACGAGTACAAACACCGTTTCTACGTACAGGAAGGAAACAAGCGCGTCTCCGTATTCCGCTGGCTCGGCATGCGTACAGCAGCCGCCGAAGTCTACCGGGTCAGTGACGGTGAAGAAGACCCTCTGTATGAAGAATTCCTGGAATTCTACCGCAATGTACCCTTGTATGAGTTGGATTTCAGTGAGACCGGCAGGTACAGATCCTTTATCAGACTGCTGGGAAGACAGCCCGATGAAGTCTGGAAAGCAGAAGATGTACAGAGACTGAAATCCACGTATTATCTGTTTGAGCAGCAGTTCATGAAGTGTTTCCCGGACAGCGAAGACAATATCAGTGATGCTTTCTTCCTGTATATCTCTGTCTACGGGTATGAACAGCTGCACAGCAAGGGAAGCTCGGTGATCTCTGATAATCTGAAGAAACTGAAAAAAGAGATCGAGGTCAAGGAAAGCAGCGAGAGTGTAGTTCTGGTCGAAGATCCCGACGAGAAGAAGTCTTCCTCACTGCTGGATATCCTGCCTGTATTCAATTCACAGCGGGCTTTATTTGTGTCCTTCATCTATGACAGTGATGCGGAAAGTTCTGCCTCGGTATTCGAGCACGAGATCGGACGTATCCTGCTGGAACATACACCGGAGCTGCAGATCCATACCGCAAAGTATGAATTCTGTGATACCGAAGACAAACTGGAACAGGCTCTGGATCATGCCGCAATTACTTCTGACATCGTCTTTACGATATTGCCGACACAGATGAACGCTGCCCTGAAAGCAGCTGTCAAACATCCGGATACGATCTTCATGAACTGTTCCCTGAACCTGAAAGTCAATGCTGTACGTTCATATGCAGTACGTACATACGAGGCAAAGTTCCTGCTCGGTGCCCTGGCTGCTGTCTTCAGCGATACACACAGGATCGCTTATATTGCGGACTATCCGATCTACGGAACGATTGCGGATATCAATGCCTTTGCGATCGGTGCTTCGATGATCGATCCCGATGTCAGGGTATACCTCTGCTGGTCTGAGGCACTGGACAGCGAACAGATGAATTACCTGAAGGAACAGGATATCTCTGTTTTCTCCGGTCCGGATTCTCTGCACCAGGAAAGCAACACGACCAAGTACGGTATCTACCGCATCGGTGAAGACGGCAGTGTGATCAACCTTGCGGAACCGGTGATCAACTGGGCTGTCTTTTACAGAAAGCTGATCGGGATGATCCGCAGCGGCAGCTGGAATACCAGAGAGACCGACAACAAGTCTGTTAACTACTGGTGGGGCATGAGTGCAGATGTCCTGGATGTAAAGATCTCCGGTTCCCTGCCCTATGCGACCAGAAAGCTGATCCTGTTACTGAAACAGGCACTGATCAAGGAGGCACTGAATCCGTTCAGCGGTGAACTGCATTCCCAGACCGGTATCGTTCAGGATAAGTACAGCGGTATCCTCAGCAACGAAGAGATCATCACGATGGACTGGCTCAACGATAATATCATCGGCAGTATCCCCACATTCAGTTCACTCAATGAAACAGCCAGACAGATGGCTGATGTCAGCGGTGTCCGCAAGGTCAGGGAAACAAAATGAGACTGCTTGTTGTATCAGACAAGGAAGAAACGGGTCTTTGGGACTACTACACACCGCGGAAGACCGAAGGTGTAGATCTGATCCTTTCCTGCGGCGATCTCGATCCTGATTATCTGGAATTTCTGGTCACCGTCGTGAATAAGCCTCTGCTGTATGTCCGCGGCAACCATGATACGATCTATGACCAGAAGCCTCCCCTTGGCTGCATCGATATCGGCAGAAAGGTCTATACATATCAGAATATACGTATTCTGGGCCTGGGCGGCAGTTACCGCTACCGTCCCGGGGATGACATGTATACCGAGGCCGAGATGCGCAGACAGATCCGCAAGGCAGCCTTCGGTATATACCGGGCGAAAGGCTTTGATATCCTGCTTGCACATGCGCCGGCTGCCGGGTACGGTGATCTGGAGGACAGAGTTCACCGTGGCTTTCAGTGCTTCAATGACCTGTTACAGAAGTACAGACCGGAATATATGCTTCATGGGCATGTACACATGGAATACGGACGTATACAGCGTGAGCTCACTCATGAATGCGGTACGAAGATCATCAACTGCAGCGGTCATGTCATCCTGGATATTCCCGACCGTGATACGACAAAGTAAAAACAGGCACATCTT
>CADBMY010000058.1 GCA_902795905.1 uncultured Erysipelotrichaceae bacterium | reverse complement strand
TTTCTGCAGGGAATCGTACCTGTCTTATGCGGATGTCACGCGGCATACATATGTGCATAACTCATGGTATGACTGCCTGTTTTGTGAATGTAAACGCGATTCTGCACGGAAACAGCAGTGTACAGTATACGGTGATTTTGCTAAAATATGTCCCGTAAAACATATGAACGAACCTCTGTTTTATCCCGGAATTACTGCTGATATCCTGCATTGCCTGCAGGTATTTTTGCTGTATATCATTCCCTGTGTGATCATCCTTCTGCTGATCAGAGGCCTGACGCATATTCCGCAGTATGTGTTCCGCAAGTGTCTGCACCTGGTGGCTTTTACATGTGTGACGATCATGATCTCGGCTGCCCGCAGTTGGCAGGCGGTTTCGCTTGTGTCGGTGATGATCGCCCTGGTGATCTATCCGATCCTGTATTATGCGGAGAGATATCCGCAGTACAGTACGCTGTTTGTCGAAAAAAGACCCGGTGAGATTCGCCGCAGTCTTCTGTTTCTGTTCTTCATGTTTGCCTTTGTGACAGCTGTTGCCTGGGGTGTCTTTGACCGTCCTGATGCGGCGGCAGCTTCAGTGCTGATGTGGGGGACAGGGGATGCCGCGGCTGCTGTTATCGGTATTCCCTTTGGCAGACATAAGGTACACCTCAGGCATACCGACGGGAAGAAGTCCTGGGAAGGCACCTGTGCGATGTTTCTGATGAGTCTCTGCACAGGTCTTATATTCTACTGCATGTACGGACATGAATTGTCTGGCATTCTTCTGCTCAGGATCATACCGGCAGCACTCTGCGGGGCATTATGCGAACTGTTTTCTCCCGGGGAGTACGATACGGTGACCGTGCCTCTTGCGATCCTGATCGTATTGCTGGTGATGAATATATAAAAGCGTCCGGCTGTAACCGAACGCTTTCTCTTATTTGGCTTTCTTTGCGGTTCTTTTCTTCTTCAGTGTTTTCTTCAGGTATTCACGCATCTCTTCAAGCATGTCGATGATCGTGATATTGCCGTCATGACCGACTCTCGGGAAGGTTACCGCATAGCCTCCGGCTTCATACTTTTCCAGCACTTCTCCCATCGCATAGTGTCCGAGATTCAGATAGAAGTTATCCATGTCTCCGCCCCGCAG
This sequence comes from uncultured Erysipelotrichaceae bacterium, assembly GCA_902795905.1. Classification (GTDB taxonomy): domain Bacteria; phylum Bacillota_I; class Bacilli_A; order Erysipelotrichales; family Erysipelotrichaceae; genus Bulleidia. Next base: position 3,576 of record CADBMY010000058.1, on the reverse strand, counting down.
ATGGAACTTACCGCGGATCTTCGGGATCAGCCATTCGTGATTTCTTTCAATATAATCGGTAAGATCGTAGTGCTCACTCCAGTACTGCACGACATCCTTGTTTATCTCACCGGTCAGGGTGTTATATACCTCCAGGGGCAGACCGTCTTCGCCGCAGGGTGAGAATACAGCGTTGTATATGCCGAACTGTCCCATGCCGCGGGCAAGATCACCGCCGATCGCCAGTTCGTAGTAATTCTCTTCACGATATGTCCAGAGGATATTACCGCGTATATCACGGGCACCGGGACGCTCAAGTGAACGCCACTCATGTTTAAGTTCATAGGCATTCTCGTCTTCATACAGATCGATCAGCTGATGGGTGTGGAAGCTCAGACTGTCCGCGAATCCGGGCCATGTACCGCCGAAGAAATCCGGATAGAATAACTGCAGAGCTGCCGAGATCCAGCCGCCGGTGGAACCGCCGACAAGGATACGTCCTTCCGGTTTGCCAAGACCGCCGTACTTCGCTTCAAGTGCCGGTACCAGCTCTGTCACAAATGCATCTCCGTAAGGACCGAGGTTGGCAGAGTTCACCATGTATGAATCATCATAGAACATGTTCGCATGACGGAAGTTAACACAGATCACTTCCGGTGCCTTGCCTGAATTCCAGTACTCGGTAAGTCCCTGTTCACGTTCACGCAGTTCAACATCATAACGGAACGGAGCCGTAGCACCCGGGAAATGTCCCTGACAGAGGATCATCGGATATTTCTTCTTCGGATCATAATTTGCCGGCAACAGGACATTGGCGCCAAGGTAGATATCTTCTCCCCAGAAATCGGAAAGCAGTTCACTCTTCATCTTGAAGTAACGGACAAGACCGTGGTCTTCATAGTTGCCCTGCTGGTAGACTTCGCCTTCCTTGAGTTCATACTCCGGTTCGATCATCTGATCGAGGATCAGTTTCACATCACTCTTGCCGTAATTGACTGTCTTGACTCTTGAGTACAGATTGAACGGATTGCGTGCATAATGACCGCCGCCTCCGTAATCCTGCATGCCCCAGATCTCGTGACCGTCTTTTCTCTTGAACTTGTGATAACGGATGAAGAAAGCCTGTACTTCCAGCTTCTCATGCGGGATATCCGCAAACGGGAACGGAGAACCGAATATACTCTCGGCGTTCTCATCGAGACAGATCTCATCACCGCCGGTAATACCGTATACAGTAAGACCGAAGACGGGACAGCCGCTCATACCGAAACCGCCGCGCTTGTAAAGATCGGGTTCAAACGGTTCTTCGGGATCTTCCGGTGCTTTTTTCGGATGATCTACGAAGAAGAGGATCCTGCCGTTGAGCTCTTCCTTAAACTTAGGACTGACCTTGATCGTAACTGACATATAACCTCCGGATCCAAACGGATCAACTAACTGGAAAAATCATCTCACAGATCAGCAGAAATTGACAAGCAGAGATATACCGGGATGAATATGTTAGAAACTCTGTACAGGAGGTACTGTGCTATCGTATATATGAGCAGTAATTCATATGAGGAAGAAACAATGAAGATACATGAATTTGGCACAAACGGGAAGGAAGCGGTAATACTGATCCATCCTTAACTGGTATCCTGGGATTATTTTGAGTATGTGATACCTCTGCTGGCAAAAGATTACCATGTGCTGGTACCGGTTCTGCCCGGTTATGATCTGGAAGATCATTCTGAGTTTACATCCATCGAGGAGATCGCATCAGACCTTGAAACAGATATCCTGAAGCGCAATATCACCAGGATCCATGCGGTCTACGGGTGCTCGATGGGCGGCAGTATCGTCCTGCGTATGGCGGCAGACAGAAAGCTGAATGTATCGCACTACATCATGGACGGAGGCATTACACCGTATCAGCTGCCGTGGCTTCTGACAAGGGTGATCGCAGTGCGTGACTTTGCGCTGATGGCATTTGGCAAACTGGGCGGAGAGAAGCTGATGGCCAGGGCATTCAGCTCAACTGACTACAGTAAAGAAGATCTGGCGTATGTGGCAGGGGTAATGAAACACTGCAGTTACCGTACACTCTGGAATACATTTGACTCCTGCAATAACTACCGGATGCCGAAGGAACCGATGAAGTTTGACGGTGTCATGCACTACTGGTATGCACAGAAGGAGAGGAAAGCCAGAGACTGGGACATACGCTATATGAAGAAGTATGTGCCTGATACGGTATTCAGTGAGTTCAGCGGTACGGATCACGGAGATCTCGCAGCGTTTTATCCGGAGAGATTTGCGGATGAGATCAGGAAACTGTGAATCTGTATCGGAGTATATTCAACGAAAGTGATATAATATAGTGGGTCACCGGTGACGGTTGTTCTCACAAATGTGTCGATTAACGATCGCTACATCCGGTAAGACGGGCGATCGTTTTTCGATAAGTTAATATAGGATGCGATCTGCAGGCCCAGGCCTATGGCAGTAACCACGAGAGTTATAATCGCTATCACAGTATCAATATCGATCATCGTGACCACCTCCTTTACATGAGGGAGGAAGACACGCCTCCCTGTGACAGAGAGGACAACCGCCGCCGTGATGGTGACCCACGCAGGGATAGCCCTGCATCAGTTATATTTGTTGGAAACAGTAAAACTCCACATGATAAACAAGGAATATCATGAAGTCTTATGTATGGCTTGGTGGTATAATAAATACGAAGAGAGGGTCACCGGTGACGGCTGTCCTCATAAATAGTGTCGATTAACGATCGCTACATCTTGGAGGAAGGGCGGTCGTTTTTCGATGCGTTAATATAGGATGCGATCTGCAGGCCTAAGCCTATGGCAGTAACTACAAGAGTTATAATCGCTATCACAGTATCAATATCGATCATCGTGGTTACCTCCTTTCCAAAGGGAGAAACACACGCCTCCCTGTAATGGGAGGACAACCGCCGCCGTGATGGTGACCCATGCAGGGATAGCCCTGCAGTACTCTTATTAACGTGATTGAGGCAATTCCACAAAAATAGCACCTTGTTCAGGTGCTAGAGAGCAGCGCGGAGAACTTTCTCTACGCTGCTTTTACATTCATCGTATGTTTCTCCGGGGTGTGCTTCGTACAGTTTCTCCTTACCGAAGAAGAATGCCGGTACATAGTAGTAATCGTAAGTGTCTGCGACAGCGGGATTTTCACGCTCTTCGATCCACTTCAGTTCGATTTCCTTGAATTCCGGATATGTACTCTGCAGCTCTGCCAGGGCTTTTCTGGCCTGTGCGCAGTAGGGACATCCGTTCAGATGGAATACAGTGATCTCTTTCATCCTTATACCTGCCTTTGTATAAATTATAGCGGGAACAGATACTTGCGTCAGTACTTCGAGCTTTGCTTTGTTATAATAAATTTACGAGTACAGGAAATGTCTATGGAAGAAAAGATTACCGTTTATGAAACACAGATAGAGGATGATCCTGCCTTTGACAGGTATCATCACAGTATGTATACCTCGATCGGCTTCTTTAATGCGTTTAATACAAACTGGCCGGTATACAAACTGGAGATGAACGGATCCTCTGTTTACTATACAGAAGA
>CADBMY010000057.1 GCA_902795905.1 uncultured Erysipelotrichaceae bacterium | reverse complement strand
GGTTTTGCGAAAGCAGTAAAGATCCCGGGTGCCGCAAAGATCATGATCGCCTTTCTCTGCTACAGTGCTGCCGAGACTTCTGCCGGTCTCTGGGCCAGCAGTTATCTGACTGTATACAGAGGCATACAGCCGGAACAGGCTGCGTTCTGGGCATCTCTGTTCTACCTGGGCATTACCTGCGGCAGAGCTGCTTCGGGGTTTATCGCTGACCGCATCGGTGATAACGGGATGATCCGTCTTGGTCAGGGAATCATGTCTGCGGGTGTGCTGATGATCCTTCTGCCGCTGCCGGAGATCTTTGTGCTGTGCGGTCTTACGGTCTTCGGTCTTGGCTGTGCACCGGTCTATCCCAGTATCATTCACTCCACGCCGGCACGCTTCGGCAGGGAGAATTCACAGGCCCTTGTCGGCATCCAGATGGCTTCCGCATATACCGGCAGCACGCTGTTTCCCAAGCTCTTCGGCCTCATCACAAAGTACTTCGGCATCGGCTTTTATCCGCTGTTTCTGCTGGTTCTGACTGTGTGTCTTACCGTGATGACAGAAAGCGCATCACACCGTGTGTCAAATTCATGAATCTTTTAGAAAAACTGTTGAATAATCCTATTGTTTTGTTAAGATGACTTCGTAATCACCATAGAAAGAAATAAAAATATGGAAGTAAAGTATAAAGATTATTTTTCGTTTGAATCCATCCGTGACAAGGCTGGTGAGATCGTCTGTTATCATATAACGATGATCGGTACGGTCGAAGAGGCTGTACGGGTCAACGATGAAGAGACGATCGCTTTCGGCAAGCTTGTTCTCCATAACCTTGACCGCCGTATCGGCACTCTGCTGGAACTGACCGGCAGCCGTACGTATTTCCATGATAATACTTATCTGGAAGGGATCGTGAATGTCATTCGTTTTGCGGCGCATAAGCATCATATTCAGGAGGTCAGGGAGTTTACCGAAGGGGACAGAGTCCTGATCGAAGGCAGGGCATATATCCGGGATGCCAAGGATCCTTCCGTACGTCCGGAGCTGACCGTCAGCGTGACAGGTACGTTCCTGCTGGGAAGAAAGCGGAATCTCTACAGAAAACAGAATCTGGTGCCTCAGGAGGGAATCGAGTAGTACAGATGTCAGTATCTGTACTTTTTTATTTCTTTTGTCACATTGTGTGCACAGACGGTGTTTCTACAGTGAAGGATATCCGGGGATATAATAGATCTATAAACGTTTATGACAGCTGGTATTCGTGAAATCAAGGCAAGAAGGATCCTGGACACCTACGGTGACAGTCTTTTCAGACTGGCTGTGATGTATACGCGCAATGAGGCAGACAGCCAGGAGCTGGTACAGGATACGATCCTGCAGTATCTGCGGTATGAACCTGATTTTGCGGATGATCACCAGGAAAAAGCCTGGCTGATGAAGACGTGTGCCAATCTTTCAAGAAACCGCATACGGTTTAACAGACGACATCTGACCGAAGAGATCGATGAACGTCTGGCCGGCAGTGAGCAGGAAGATCTGCGCTTTGTCTGGGAGGCAGTCAGTCAGCTGCCCAAGAAGTACCGGGAAGTGATCCATCTGTACTATCAGGAGGAATATACCTGTACAGAGATCGCTCAGATCCTCGGCCGCAGTGAGACAAGCATCAGAGCAGATCTTTCACGGGGCAGGAAGAAACTGAAGGATATCCTGAAGGAGGTGTATGACTTTGAATAAATATCAGAAACTGCAGGGTGAAATACATCTCAGTGAAGAACGCAGACAGGACATCCTGACTAATCTTGCGTCAGCGGATCTGCGGCCGGTGCGAAGGAAGTATCCGGTGAAGATGATCCTGTCACTTGGCATGGTCATCCTGATGGCAGTGCTGATCCTGCCCAGGAGTCTGCACAAGGGAGCTTCCGGCGGAGCAGCCCCGATGCTGGCGGAACAGGCCGCGGAAACAGTGTCCGAGGATATGTACGGCGCAAATGAAGCAGGAGGCATGCCGGCGGCAGGTGCGGCGTCAGCAGAGATCATGATCATGATCGATGATGTCGAAGTATATACCGATGCCGAATACACATACGCACGCTTTGTGTATGACGGCAATGACTACATGGTATATCGGACATCTCAGCCGGCAGAGATCAACGGCAGGGAGACCGAAGCCAAGCAGGAAGAAGATCCTGCACAGTGGATACGGGAATATCTGAATGAGATAAAGGGGAAAGAACATGAATAAGAAACTGATCATACCGGTACTGGTACTGACACTTGCCGGCTGTGCCAAGGGTGTTTCCGGAGGTGCTGCAGCACCGCAGTACACCGAAGCCAACGGCACGGCATCGTATTATGTCACAGATGAAGATTACTACTACGAAGAAGCCAAGGCTGCCGAAAGCGAAGCAATGGTGACGAATGAGACAGGAGGAAGCGACAGCGCCGACCCGGTGCTGACCTCGGAGAAGCTTGTCTACCGCGGTTCGCTGACGATCGAGACCCTGACCTACACGGAAACGGTGGCGAATATTCGTGAGCGCATTGCCTCCTATAACGGCATCATCGAAAGCGAGTACGGCACCAATAACGACAGAAGCTGGTACCGTCCCGATATGGGCAAGGGGACATCCTACATGAATATGACGGTCAGGATCCCTACGGCTTCCTTTCAGGCCTTCATGGATGATATGGAAGGCACCGGCAAGGTTACCGGACGTTCCGTCAACGTTGAGAATATCTCAAGACAGTACGCGGATAACGCTGCTTTGATCAAAGCTCTGCAGACCCAGGAAGAGCGTCTGCTGGAGATGATGGACAAGGCAGAGACGATCGAAGACATGATCGCTGTCGAAGCCAGACTGACAGATGTGCAGGCTCAGCTGAACCAGAAGATGAGCTATCAGAACCGCATGGATACCGATGTCAATTACTCCACGGTAGATCTTTCGATCAAGGAAGTGCTGGAGTATACACCGGATCCCGATATAGAGCGCCGCGGTACCTTCGCGTACAGACTGCAGAATACATTTAAGCAGACATGGAACAGCTTCCTGAATCTGCTGGAAGGCCTGCTGTTCGGCATCATCAGACTGATACCGTATGTCGTTGTCTTCGGACCGATCATCTTCCTGCTGAAGAAGCTGTGGGGCAGCCGTAAAATAAGATTTACCTTCCGTAAGAAGAACAAACAGCCGGAAGATACGCAGCAGTAAACATGCAAAGTGTCTGTAACGTGCAAAAACACGCATGAACAGACACTTTTTGTTTACATTCCCGGAATTCACTGGTATGATATTTCGGCGAGTAGAAACGTGAATTCTGCTCCTTGCCAGAAATGGCCGTTAGACCAGAAGGAGGTGTACAAAATGAAAAAGTATGAAGTCATGTACATCATTAATGCGTCCGTAGAGGAAGAAAAGCGCGCAGCTCTGATCGAATCCCTGTCCGGGATCATCACAAACCAGGGCGGTGCCATCGTCAAGACAGACGAGTGGGGCATGCGTGATTTTGCGTACGCTATTGATCACATGAACAAGGGTTACTATGTCGTAACAACTTTCGAAGCCGACAATGACTGTGTCAAAGAGTTTGACCGTCTGATGGGCATTAACCCGAACGTTGTTCGTTACATGATCATCCATCGTGAAGACCTGGAGAAGAAGTAATGATCAACCGCGTTGTGCTTGTCGGAAGACTGACGAGAGACGTTGAAGTACGGAAAACACAGTCGGGCTTATCCGTCGCAACATTCACGGTTGCGTGCGACCGCCGTGGTTCCCGTGATGCTCAGGGTCAGACTGCAGATTTTATCAGCTGTGTTGCCTGGAGACAGAGTGCGGATTTCCTTGGTGCCTATGCCAGAAAGGGTGCTCTGATCGGTGTGGACGGCAGAATACAGAGCCGTTCCTATGATGACAGAGACGGTAAGAAGGTCTATGTGACGGAAGTGGTCGCTGACAGTGTTCAGCTGCTGGAATCCCGCTCACAGAGCCAGAATCAGAGCCGTCCCGACAGCTTCCCTGCCTATACTCCCGATCCGGGATATAACACAGGGGCTGACAGCTTCTCTGCAGATGATTTCAACACAGGTCCGAGTCTTGATATCTCAAGTGATGACCTGCCGTTCTAAAGAAAAGAGGAAACAGAAATGGCATATAAGAAACAGAGAGTCGGCGGCAGAAAGGTCTGCTACTTCACAAAGAACAATATTACTTATATCGACTATAAGGATGTTGAACTGCTGAAGAAGTTCATCGCTCCCAACGGCAAGATCATGCCCCGCCGTGCTACCGGCACAAAAGCCAAGTATCAGAGAGAACTGGCTGTTGCGATCAAGCGTGCACGTCAGATGGCATTACTGCCTTACGTAGCTGACTGATGAAGATGACCCTGCGGGGTCATTTTTTATATGTATATGGGCTCCTGTCGCAGTTTTAGGGATGTCTATGGTATAATAGTGTTCATTCAAAGAGTCTTTTTGCGTGCTTCTTTGGGAGTATTTATGAATAACAACGTTAGAAAACTGACAGACGGCGCAATGATGACTGCGATCGTCGGACTGCTGCTTGTGATCAACCGCCAGTTTGCCGGGATCCTCGAGGATATGTTGCTTTTCCTGTTCCCGCTGCCGATGGTGTTCTTCACGGCTAAATACGGTTGGAAGGACGGTCTGCTTCCGTTTGCGGCGATCGTACTGCTGACGATCGTTCTCGGCACCCCGCAGACGATCTTCTACGTAGCATCGGAGAGTCTGATCGGTCTGATCTACGGAAACGGTATCCGCAGTAAGTATTCCAGCAAGAAACTGGCTGTGATCACGATCTTTGCGGCGGTCATCGTCAACCTGGTGACAGGCATCGTGCTGGCATCGTTTTTCGGATATAACATTGCCGAAGAAATCGGGGCTCTGCAGGATGTGATGAATCAGGTATATCTGTCTTCCGGGACTTCGGCTCCGGCAGGACTGGACATGCCCAGTTTTCTGTTTACGGTCTATGTTGTCTCAACGATCATGCTGGGCGTGATGCAGGGTTTTATCACGCATGTTGTTTCCCGGGCAATGCTCAAGAGAATGCGTTTTGAGGTGCCTGAGGGATCACCGGCTGCGATCTACAATCCGCCGAAGTGGACGGGCTATCTGGCACTTGCGGGAATGATGCTGTATCTGGTCACGATCTCCCGGAATTTCGGCAGTCCGGAGCTGATGAGTGCTCTGCAGGGCATCGGTATGGTCGGTGTCATGTATCTGGTATTCTACGGCTATGTCAGAGTGATCCTGTTTGCCAGAGGCGGTTCCCGCGGCAAGCGTCTTCTGTTTATGATCCTTGGCATCTTGCTGGTGCTTTCGGCATCACTGGCCATGGCTTTTGTTGGTTTCCTGTATATCACGACAGGGGTGTTTGATAAGATGACTAAAGGAGCAGCTCATGGGCAAGAAACTGACTGATCTCAGAAACATCCTCTACGGTATTACCGGTCTTGAAGCTCTGGTCTCACTGTTTTTCCGTGAGGCTCTCGGACCTTTCTTCTGGGTCGGCATTCTGCTGTCGGCAGGACAGATGATCATCCTGTACTATCTGTTTGACCGTTTTGAAAGCTATACCGTGGAGCGCTCATCAACCGTGCGTGACAGTATAAGTGACGCCGCAGCAGAGGCTTTTCTGTACGGCGAAGTGGGCATGGTAGGCTATGACGATGAACATGTCGTTACCTGGATGAGTGATCTGTTTGAAGAGCGCGGAATCAACCGGGTCGAGCGCAAACTGCTGCCGTGGCTTCCGGAAGCGGATGATCTGGTCAGCGGTGTGGCAGACAAGGCTACAGCCCGACTGGATGACCGTATCTATGAGATCACCAAGAAAGAGGATGACCGGGTACTGTTCTTCAAGGATATTACCGAGACGGAGAAGTACAGACAGCTCTATGCGGATGAACGTCCGGTCGTGGGTCTGGCCTCCCTGGATAACTACGAAGAGAGTACACAGTATGAGGATGAAGCTGTTGTCTCAGCGATCAATATAGCGGTGCGTACACCGTTAACGGAGTACTGTAAGGATCACGGTATCCTGATCCGCAGAGTAAACAACTACAGATACATGCTTATGCTGAACGAGAAGATCTACAACGAACTGGTGGCAGATCATTTCTCGATCGTTAATACGGTGCGCAGAGCTGCCCAGAAGCAGGATGTGACGATCACCCTGTCGATGGCCTTTGCGATGGATGCACCGAACTACCAGCAGCTGGATGATATGGTCACCAGACTGCTGGATCTTGCACAGTCCCGCGGCGGTGACCAGGTCGCTGTGCAGAAGGGGTCCAACGACGTCAAGTACTTCGGCGGTTCCAGCGAGGCTGCCGAGAAGCGTTCACGTGTGCGTGTCAGAGTCATGGCACATTCTCTGCGTGAACTGATCGCAAGGTCATCCAATGTCATCATCTGCGGGCATAAGGAGATGGATTTTGACTGTCTTGGTTCGGCTCTTGGCATGGCGAGGATCTGCGAGGCCATGAACAGACCGTGCGTGATCATTGAGAAGACCGGCGGTATCGAAGAAAAACTGAAGGCTGCCGTGAACAGGCATATCGATGCCCTGAATGAAGAAGTGCACTTCGTGACCGAAAGTGAAGCTCTGAACCAGCTGCAGGAGAAGACCCTGGTGATCATGGTCGACCACTACAGTGCGAAGACTTCCAACGGTCAGAAGGTGCTGGATGCGGCGTCACGTGTGGCTATTATCGACCACCACAGAAGGACCAGCGATATCGGTGTCAAACCGGTGTTTGTCTATATTGAAGCGGGTGCCAGCAGTGCCTGCGAACTGATCACGGAACTGATTCCGTATATTTCCAACCGTATTGAACTGAGTGAGATCGATGCGACGTTCATGTTGGCAGGAATGACGATCGATACCCAGAGATTCCGGGCAAGGACCGGTGTCAGAACGTTTGAGGCGGCGAGTTCTCTGCGGCGTATGGGCGCCAACCAGCAGCTTATGGATGAGTATCTGAAAGACAGCTATGGTGAGTATGCGCTGAAGGCAAAGGTGATCTCCTGCAGTAAACGGATCAGTGACGGGATCATTCTGGTACCGTACAAGGATGGTATCCTGACAAGAACAATGCTGTCGCAGGTGGCAGACAGCCTGCTGGATATACAGAATGTGGATGCGGTGTTTGCAATTGCCGGCATCGATGATGGTGTTACGGCTGTCAGTGCCCGCTCCAACGGACGGATCAACGTTCAGATCATCATGGAGAAGATGAACGGCGGCGGACATATGACAGCGGCTGCCGTACAGATCCCGGATACGACCGTGGATCGTGTTGAGAGCGAGCTGAAGGAAAAGCTTGATGAGTATTTCGAGGAGATGAAAGACGATGAAGGTAATACTGAAGAGTGATGTAAAGAAAGTCGGTAAGAAGGGCGAGATCGTTGAAGTGGCTGACGGTTATGCCAGAAACTTTCTGATTGCCAGAGGTCTGGCTGTAGCCGCTACAGAGAAGAGCCGTGAGATCCTTGCGGAAGAGAAGAAACAGGAGGCGATCCTGGACGAGGAAAGACGTCAGGAAGCGATTGCTCTTGCGGAAAAACTGAAGACGATGATCTTTAACTTCCAGGTAAAGTCCGGTAAGGACGGCAGAGTGTTCGGCTCCGTATCAACGAAGCAGATCGTTGAAGAACTGGCTAAACATGGTATCAAGGCAGACAAGAAGAAGTTCCTGGATACGGCTCCGATCGTCAGTCTCGGTGTAACTAAGGTCAGAGTGGAACTCTATAAGGGAGTTATTGCGACAGTATCCTGCAATCTTAAAGGAAGTGAGTAATATGTCCGGCAGAATGATGCCTAGTGCCGTGGAAGCCGAAGCCAGTCTGCTCGGGACGATGATGGTCTTCCGCAATGCGACAAGAACAGCGATGGATGAAGGCATTACTGCCGATGATTTTTACGTGGAAGCCAACCGCAGGATCTTCCTGGCGATAGAATCTCTGTACCGGGAAGGCGCAACCGTGGACATGACCACAACGGCAACCAGACTGCGTGATAACGGACATCTGGAGAGTGTAGGCGGCATACCGTATCTGACAGCGCTGACAGAGTCGGCGATCACCAGTGCCAATACGAAGAGCTATGTCGAGATGATCCGTGACAAGGCACTGCTGAGGAAACTGATCGATACAGCCGGCAAGATCATTGAAGACAGTACGGCCGGACAGCCGAATGTCAATGATTACCTGGATGAGGTAGAGAAGTCGATACTTGAGATCTCGCATGGCAGAAGAGCCGGTGAATTCAAACAGCCGGCGGAAGTGCTGAATCAGATCGTAGATAACATTCACAGGATGGAGGAGAACAACTCCGATGTGACAGGTCTTGCGACGGGGTATACCGAGTTTGACCGCCGGACGCTTGGCCTGCAGAAGGGTGATATGATCGTTCTGGCAGCCCGTCCTTCCATGGGTAAGACAGCTGTAGCGCTGAACCTGGCTCTGCGTGTGGCAGAGAGAAACAGAGACAAGGCAGTTGCAATCTTTTCCCTGGAAATGGGTGCTGAGCAGCTGATGATGCGTCTGCTGAGTATGAAGAGCAGGGTGGAATCCGATCATCTGCGTAAGGGTCAGTTATCCAATGCGGAATGGAATGCGGTAAACGAAGCAGTATCCGATCTGAAGACTCTGAAGATCTTTATCGATGATACTTCACAGATCAGGATGTCGGAGATCTTCGGCAAATGCCGACGTCTGCAGAATGAGCAGGGGATCTCTGCGATTTTCCTTGACTATATCCAGCTGGTCAGCGGCAGCGGCAGGAGTGCATCTGCGAACCGTCAGCAGGAAGTTTCCGAGATCTCACGTGATCTGAAAGCTCTGGCCAGAGAATTCAATGTGCCGGTCATTGCCCTTTCCCAGCTCAGCCGTAACGTTGAAAGCCATGAAGATAAGAAGCCTCTGCTGAGTGACCTGCGTGAATCCGGTGCTATTGAGCAGGATGCGGATATCGTGCTGATGCTGTTCAGAGAGGCATACTACAACAACGAAGCCAAAGCCAGAGCGGATGAGACCGGCAGTGAGATGATCGAGATCAACATTGCCAAGCACCGTAACGGCGCAACAGGCAGGTTTAATCTTGCCTTTGAGGCGAAGACCAATACATGTCTGAATGTAGCTCCGGGAAGCTACGGGGAGCCGGGTGAATGAAAAAACTCGCAGCTGTACTGATCAGTCTGGCTGCTGCCGTCATGATCGTGATGTTCAGCGGATATAAAGGTGCTGTACAGGAGATACTGTCAGGTGTTCCGATTCGTGAGAAGACACTGCTGGATCAGCGTGTGGAGAGGATCAGCAGTGAATCTTTGCCTGTGCACAAGATCTACCGGTCGGGTGAACTGATCGGTGTTTTGACCGATGAGAAGAGTCTGCGTGATTATCTGCGGACAAAATACAACCGGGAGTACAAGGCGGATTATCCGCACGGAGATCTGCAGCTGGATACGGATATGTATGTTACTTCGGAACAGAGTTACTTTGTCTATGAGAATATTGATGATCAGATCATCGACTACATAGATAAGAACGATCTGGTATCCGTCCATACAACAGCGATCGAATTTGCCGAGAACGGAAATGTTTACGCGGTGATCCACGTCAGTGATGAGAAACTGTATCAGGAAGCGATACAGGAATATCTGACATACTTTATCGACAGTAACGAACTGTCTCTGCTGAACAGCGGCAAGTCTACACCGGAACTGCATACGTACGGCAGCCGTACGGTAGGCCTGACGATCCTGCAGGACATTACGGTCACGGAGGCATACGCAAAGCCGGCAGAGATCATGACGACCAAGGATGAGATCCTCGAGTATCTGGAATACGGAGATACGAAGGAAAAGGAATACTATACCGTACAGATGTATGATACGGTGGCCGGTGTCGGGGCTAAGAACAACGGTCTTTCGGCTACCCAGGTCATGAATATTAACAGAGATAAGATCAAGAGTGTGGATCAGGTGCTCAGTGCCGGCGAGGAGCTGTGCGTGACGTATTTCACACCGGTGATCGATGTCGTTGTCAACAGAGAGAGCATGCGTAAGGAGATCGTCTACGCGGAAACGGTATACGTGGAGGATGAAGAACTGCGCAAGGGTGTCAGTGAACAGCGGCAGGAAGGTGTAAACGGATCCAAGAATTCCACATATCTTGAGCGCTGGATCAACGGTGTACTGGTCAGCGGTACTCTGCAGTCCAGTGTAGATACATTACTGCCGATCAACGAGATCGTCGCTGTCGGTACGCTGGAGATCCCGGGTGTCGGCACCGGTCAGTTCCGCTGGCCTGTGGATAACCCGCGTATCTCGTGCGGCTGGCTGTGCTACTGGGGTCATCAGGCGATCGACGTACAGAACAAGTATGATCTCTGGGGCAATATCTATGCGGCGGACCGCGGTGTGATCATTGAGAACAGTTATAACGGCATCTCCGGCAACTATGTGTACATCGATCATAACAACGGGTATATCTCCTACTACGGTCATATGAATGTACGCAGTCCTCTGGAGGTAGGTACGATCGTTGATAAGGGTGATATTATCGGACAGCTGGGCATGACCGGCAGAGCGACAGGTCCGCATACGCACTTCTGGATCGGCACGAGCTACTACAACAAGCTGAATCCGTGTGACGGGTTCCTGGACTGTGCGGTGATACGATGAAGTTTGCGCTGCTTGCCAGCGGTTCCCGCGGGAATTGCTGTGTCATCGAAGATGAACACCTGCTGCTGATGATCGACTGCGGCACGACTGCTCACTATCTGCGTTCAGCCATGGCGGAGATCGGCATAACCACGCAGGGTCTTGATGCCCTGCTGATCACCCACGATCACACCGATCATATCTCACAGGTGAAGATGTTTAAGGAGAACCGCATTCTTTCGCCGGTGCCGTTATCCGTGGAAACGGAGCGGGTAGTG